>JASFFJ010000092.1:0-15429 GCA_050124355.1 Desulfobacterales bacterium
GAGAGAGTATCAACGATCTGGCGATTGATCTGCAGGAAATCCTGTTGCATGTCTGGAATCACACCAGACAAGATATCGTTCTGATGGAACGTATCGCCCCAATTTTGAGCTCTCAGCCTGTCGTAAACGGCTTGCCCGCGCAATTCAAAGAAAATTTCTATTTAGTCAAACAGGATATCGAAGATATGCGGGATATGGTGAAAGCCTTTAATTATTATCATGTCAGGCTGGAGGAAGAAAAAGTTTTGGTGAATGAAACCCCCAGGTTGGAAGGAGAATATCATGTTTGAATTATCATTGCTGGAAGATTTTCTGGTCGAGGCCAGAGAGCATCTGGCCGAAATGGAATCCGGTCTGCTGCAGCTTGAAACAAATTCGGATGACCGCGATATCCTGAATGATATTTTTAGGTCAATCCATACCATCAAAGGATCTGCGAAATTTGTCGGTCTTGAAAGGGTTTCAGAACTTTCTCATAAACTTGAAAACCTGCTGGAGCTGCTGCGACAGGGTCAAAAACAGGTAACCCGGGATATCATCGGCACCCTGATTGAAGCCAAAGACCGTATCACGCTGCTGGTTGATGACCTGGAACGTTCCCAAGCTGAAGAGGCGCTGATTGACGATCTGGTCGACCGCGTTGAGCTGCTGGTTGAAAGCACCGTAGGAAATGACGCCGAACAGGCATGCAGTGAAGTCTCTGAAGCTGTTTCCCGCAAAGCTGATAAAGTACATGAAGCCGAAGAAACCGAAACGGTTGAGGATAAAAGATCTGAGGAAGAATGCGACCAGGAACTGTTTGACATATACATCGGACAATTAAAGGATAATATTTCTTTTTTGAGATCTCAATTAGAAGAAACGGACAGTTCTGACAACCAGCACGAAGTGCTGCAACGTTTCGCCGACAGCATTGAAACTCTTAAATCTTCGGCCAATTACATGGACTATCAAAAGCTTGTTTTTATTTATAAAAGTTGGCTGACTAAGATCGAGGAAGCCAAAGAAGGACTGTCTGAAGACAAGGAAGTCTCGCTTGATTTCATGAAGAACTATATCGACAAAATTGTCAAGGTTTTCCCCCAGGTTGGCGAATCGGAGAATGAATTGGAAGCAGAGGTCTCCAGCGAGAAGCAGGTGGATGCCCCGACCTCCATTGATAATTCAGAAGGACCCCCTCTGGAGGAGGGCTTGACTTTTCTCGGTGATACGGAAGAACCTCTCCTGGGGGAGGACACCTTGGCTTTTGTCGATAAGACGGAAGAGTCCCTTCCAGAGGAGGAGGCGGCGGCTTCCCACGCGGAATCAGAAGAACCCCTTATAGAAGACGACCTGATTCTCATCGAAGAACTGGAGGATGTACCTTCGGTGCAAGACGTCTTGCCCCCCACGGTAGAATCGGAAAGCATGCCGCAAACTATCGATCTGACGTCCGCTGATAAATTTGATTTATCACTGCTGGAAGATTTTCTGACAGAGGCCGGAGAGCATCTGGTCGAGCTGGAATCCGATCTGCTGCAGCTTGAAACCGAACCGGATCGCCGCGAGGTCCTGGATGATATTTTTAGGTCGATTCATACGATTAAGGGGGCGGCGGAGTTTGTCGGTCTTGAAAAAATTTCCGAACTTTCCCATGAACTTGAAAACCTATTGGAACTACTGCGGTTAGATAAAAAACAAGTAAACCGGGACATCATCGACACCCTTATTGAAGGTAAAGATCGCACCGCATTGCTGGTGGAGGACCTACATGGGTCCCAGGCCGAAGAAGCCCTGATTGACGATCTGGTCGCCCGTATCAAGCAACTGATCGAAGGTCCCGTTGGAGACAGCGCCGAACAGACATCCAGTGAAGAGACCGAAGCTGTTTCTGGAAAAACCGATGAAGCAGAGGAAACCAAAAGCGCGGTAACAGTTGAGGAGCAGAGTTATGAGGAAGAATACGACCATGAATTATTCGACATATTCATCGGACAATTAAAGGAAAATATTTCGTTTTTAAGATCTCAATATGAAGAGCCGGACGCTTCAAGCAACATGCACGAAGTGTTGGAAAGCTGCGCAGACAGTATTAAACGTCTCAAATCTTCGGCTAATTACATGGATTATCAAAATCTGGTAGCAATTTATAAGGATTGGATAGCTGAGATCGACCGAGTTAAAAAAGATTGGTCTAATGACGACCAAGTCTCGCTTGGTTTCATGGAGACCTATATCGAAAAAGTCTTCAAGATTTTCCCCCAGGCCGATGAGTTGGCCAGCAAATTGGAAGGGGAGACTTCCGGCGAGAAGCAGATGGATACCCTGGACTGCGTTAATGAACCGGAAGAGCCTCTTTTGGCAGAAGAGAATTTGACCTCACTCGACGAATCAGAAAATCCTCGTTTGGAGGAGGAGGTGTTGACCTTTCTCGATGAATCAGAAGATTCCCTTTTAGAAGCGGAAAATCTTAATTCTCTGGAGAAACCAGAAAATCCCCATCCAGAGGAAGAATTGAATTTCCTTGAGGATTCAGAAATTGTGTCGCAAGCCACCGATTCAGACTCAGATGAAAATAAACTTTTCGAGACCCTGGGTTTAGCTTTTGATACCTCTACGGCTGAAACCGTTGACGCCGAACCCGATCCGTTGAGCGGCGTAATCGAGCAAATGCTTTGCACCGATACCGAAAACGGTATTGCAGAACCATCGTCGGTTAAGGTCCCACAACAAAACGAAGCCCCACAGACCAATGTTAAACACTTGGATGGTGAAAGAGATGAGCCGATTGCTGAGGACCTGCCAACATCAGATCGCTCGGCAGACAGATTAGCAAAAACTGAAGACGCTATCAATCGATATTCGTTCAATGAAACAGATGTGAGCGAAAGGGTTCCGGAAAATCGGATAGAACAGCCAAAATCAGATAGCCCCGGCGAACGAATCCTCAAACAAAGCGTGCGAGTGAGTGCCGACAAAATTGACGCCCTGATGAATCAGGTGGGTGAATTGGTGGTCAGTCGAGCCTTTTTTTCTCAGTTGTCCAATGAAATTAAAATCCTCCAGCAACATTTGAAAGAAGAAATTGGGCTGGACCAAAAACAACTGAAGCCGGTCAGGACGCTGTCTTTCAGAATGGGCGAAGCCATCGTATCACTTGGCCGGGTAGCCAACGACCTCCAGGAAGGCGTTATGAAGGTTAGAATGCTGCCCATCTCTCAACTTTTCAATCGTTATCCCCGGTTGGTTCGTGATCTCAGTCATAATTCGGACAAGCAAGTACAGCTGGAGATCAGGGGAGGAGAAACGGAACTGGATAAGATGATCATCGAGGAGATATCCGATCCCTTGATCCATATCATCCGAAATGCGGTCGATCACGGAATTGAGACGCGAAAAGAAAGAAGGGATGCCGGAAAACCTGAAATTGGCACGCTGACACTTGAAGCCTACCATGAAAGCAACCACATTGTTATAGAGATAACCGACGACGGGCGAGGGCTGGATCCCGACTACATCAAGGCCAAAGCATTGGCAAAAGGATTTCTTCCCAAAGATGAGCTGAACCGAATGTCGGAGAAAGAATTGACAAGAATTATTATGGTCCCCGGATTTTCCACTGCCGATAAGGTTAGCCATACCTCTGGCCGCGGCGTCGGCATGGACGTCGTTAAAAAGAACATTGAGAAACTAAACGGTACGATCGAAATCAATTCAACACCCGGAGTCAAAACCCAAATGCGTATAAAAATTCCATTAACGCTGGCCATCATCCAAGCCCTGATGGTTCGCGTTGGAACGGATCTCTACACAATTCCGCTGTCGGCTGTTGAAGAGACGCTTCGGATTTCCGGAACCCAAACTTCATTGATGGAAGGGGTTGAAGTCATCCATATGCGCGACAGGACCATGCCTATTTTTCGATTATCCGATATGTTCGGTCTAACCCCTGACAAACAAAACGACGACCGGGCCTATGTGGTCATCGTAAGCACTGGCATGCAACAGATTGGCCTTGTGGTGGATGAACTGGTGGGGCAGGAGGAAGTGGTGATAAAACCTCTGGTAGATTATCTGCAGGAAAACAGCGGGTTTTCCGGCGCTACGATTATTAGGGATGGTAAAATCTCTCTCATCCTGGATGTTTACGAACTGGTGAACATGACCATCGGCATGCAGACCAAAAGGCATAAATACCAATCTCTTGAGAGCGTATCAGCTACCAAAGAAACCTCATTTTTTCAGGTGCCGGTCCCTGGTAATGCCTAGAATAAATCATCGAAATAAGAATACCGAACAAAACTCAAAATAATCACAGTAACCCAAAAAATTAAGCATAAATCAAAGCCTACGGGATTTTTTATGCAGGCTTGCGCCTCAGACGATGGTCGAATACTTAGCCGCTACTCGCAGATTTAGAGGTCGGATATGGAAGAAAAACTAAAAGTTCTGGTAGTGGATGATGCCTCCTTTATGGTCAAAGCCGTCAGTGAATTCTTGGAATCTGATCCCGAAATAGAGGTTGTGGGTGTCGCCAAAAACGGTTTGGAGGGTATAGAAAAAATTAAAGAGCTGCGTCCAGATGTCATCACGCTTGATATCGATATGCCGGTTATGGACGGAATAAGCGCCATGCGACATATTATGATTGAATCGCCGGTGCCGGTTGTGGTTTTAAGCTCCCTTTCAAGCGAGGGTTCCATTACGTTCGAAGCCTTAAGACTCGGAGTGGTGGATTTCGTACCAAAGCCATCCGGCGCTATCTCAACGGATATCAATGGCGCCAAAAAACAAATTATTGATCGTTTAAAAATCGCACGTTCGGTAAATCTTGAAAACATCCGCCGGGTAAAACTATCAAACTGGGATGTAAACGAAAGGGTGGCCAAATGGTATGGGTACCAACCGCTTGACTTTCTTATAGCATTGGGTACTACTCTTGGCGGACCTAATACGATTATCCGCCTGCTGGCAAATCTTTCCCCAAACCTTCCAGCCGCAGCAGTGGTTGCTCAGGAAATTTCTCCGAAAATTCTTTCCGCCTTCGTAAAAAAATTCGATGAATTCGTCCCCTGGAAAGTTGAGGCTGCCGCCAATAATATCGTTTTAGAGCAGGGCACCTGCTATATCAGTTCACTTGAGAATTCAATCACCGTCCAGAAAAACCCCAATGGAGAACCCTGCTTGCAGGTGGGCAATGGTGGTGCTCGACCGCTGGATCATCTTTTTTCATCTGCCGCCGAAATCTTCAGGCAAAATACCGTGGGCGTATTATTAACCGGAATTGGTGATGACGGTGCGGACGGCTTTACCAGAATACGAGAAAAATCAGGCGCTACCATAGCTCAACACAGCAATAGCTGCGTGTATCCAAATCTGATACAAAACGCCATTGAGCGCAGGATAGTGGATATAGTCGTCGAGGAGAATAGACTTTGCGAGCAAATAGAAGCGATAATGATGCGCTCATAATATTCGGGTAACGTATAAATACGAGGTGGAGAGGTCGCTCCAATGATCATCGTTTGCGAGAAATGCAAAACAAAATACATTCCGGATGAAAACATTCCAGCCAAAACGACATTAAAAGTCATGTGCTCAAAATGCAGTCATGTATTTACAGTCGACAATTTAACTCCGACCGAAAGACCATACCTTTTAAAAGAGGAAGTCCGGCCTTTCCCCGGCGACTCCGGCAAGGAAAAAATCATTGCGATCAGCAATCAAAAAGGGGGCGTTGCCAAGACATCGACGTGCTTAAATCTGGGTATGTCATTGTCACTATTGAAAAAGCGTGTTTTGCTGGTCGATTTTGATGTTCAGTCAAATCTGACAATTTCCTTCGGTTATAAACATACCAAATCTTTTTTTGATGTTCTGCAGTCAAGTACCAATGGGATATCGGGAGTCATTAAAAAAACCCGCTACCCTAATTTCTGGCTGCTGCCGTCGAACAGCAAATTGGCCCTGTTACCCAGAACAAATTTTAATAGAAATGATGTTGGATATTTATTGCGGGATCGATTGAATTTGGTTAAAGACCGATTTGACTATATCCTCATCGATACGCCCCCCTCCATGGAGTTTTTTACGCTAAATGCCTTGATCGCCTCAGACTTGGTCATCATTCCCAGCCAATGTGAATATCTATCGACCCATGGCGTCAATCAGGTTGAAAAAATCATCAAGGTCATTGAAGAAAAAACGAAAAAATCGATAGATTATAGAATTTTACTTACCATGTATGATGAGAAAAACACATCATCAAGAGTGATATACAATAAACTGCTGAGTAAATACAAAAAGAAAGCTTTTAATACCATCATCGGATTTGACACCAAGATTCAGGAGTCACAAATAGTAAATATGCCGGTTATTCACTACGACCAAAATAGCAGATCAGCACAGCAGTACTTAAAACTAGCCAAAGAAATGCTTGGGGCGTTAAAATGAGTTTAGGTAGTGAATGGACCCGAATGATTAAAAATTGGTTTCCCCCCACTCCATGAATGAAGGGGACAAACAAAATGAATGCCATCAAATCACCACTACTTTTAGCATTTTTTTCATTTGGATTTGTTTGTCTTTTATGGCATTTTGCGGCGCTTTACAGTGGTTGGAGCGCCCAGGTTTTCCCAGGACCATTAAAAGTTCTGAGTGCTATGGGAGAATTAATAGCCAGCGGTGCTCTCTTAAAACATTCAGTAGCTAGTCTTTTCAGGGTTACCGCAGGCTTCTATCTGGCGATCCTCTTTGGCATACCTCTGGGAATCGTACTCGGAAGGTTGAGGATTGCAAGACAATTTTTAAACCCAATTATTCAGTTTTTGCGTCCCATATCGCCACTGGCTTGGATTCCTTTGGCGATGCTCTGGTTCGGGATTGGTGACAAACCAGCAATTTTCTTGATTTTTCTCTCTAGTTTTTTCCCGCTGGTGGTTTCGACAGCGATAGCCGCAAATTCTATCGATCCCACCTTTTTTCAGGTAGCTTCAAACTTTAATTTCAGCAGGATTGAAGTCGTAACGAAAATTATCGTACCCGGGATGTTGCCTGACGTTGTTACAGCACTGCGCATAACTATAACGATCGCATGGCTGGTCGTTGTTGCCGCAGAAATGATTGCTGTCCAATCCGGACTTGGATATTTAATTCTCGACGCCCGTAATGCCCTGCGCATGGATTACGTCATGGATGCTATGATCGTTATCGGTATTATCGGATTGTTGCTGGATCATATAATGCGGCGTCTGGGTCGGATCGATTCCGTTTGCTGGGGACCGAATTCACATTAAAAAGAAATGTCATGGCACATGTGGTGATAAAAAATTTAACAAAGGAATTCATTAATCGACGCAAAAACCATCGTCCGAATGATGATGCCGATGTTGGGTATTGCGACAGTGTTTTGGTCCTTGATAATTTAAATCTTGCATTTTTAGAAGGTGAGATGGTCTGCATTCTGGGTCCCTCTGGCTGTGGGAAATCCACATTGCTACGTATCATTGCCGGTTTTGAAACCGCTTTTTCGGGAAAAATTCTGATAAATGGGAAACAGAACGGTGGTCCTAGTTCGGATAATATTTTTGTTTTTCAACACAGCGCCCTTTTACCCTGGATGACCGTTTGGGAAAATGTCGGACTGGGTTTGCGTCATCTGGAAGATAAGAAATTGAAGAAGAAAAAAATTCAGGAATTTATCGACATGGTTGAACTGGAAGGGTTCGAGCACCACTATCCTCACCAGCTGTCCGGAGGGATGCAGCGCAGAACCGAGCTGGCTAGAGCTTTAGCAGTTAACCCAGATATGCTTATTATGGACGAGCCATTTAGCGGTCTGGATTTTCTAACTCATATGAAAATGCGTGAGGAAGTTGTCAATATGCACGAATATATCTGCAAGACAACCCTTATCGTAACTCATGATATTGATGATGCACTGATCATGGGAGATCGAATTGTGGTTATGAGCGGCAGACCTTCGGGTGTCAAGCTGGAGCGCAAGCTTGATTTTCCGCATCCCCGTAATTTTGAGAAAGAGCCGGATCTGAGTAAACTCAGGGATGAAGTTTTCTTAATGTTGGGGGTCAGTTATGCAGTCTAAATAATACCAAATACACCATGAACAGTTTCAAATTATATATATATTGGCACAAATTGTCCCTGCCCTGGCGAATCGGCGGTATAGCGGTTGGATGGCTTCTATTCATATCAGGGACCCATTGGTGGCTTAACTTTGATCATGGACAGAGACGTGTAATTAATATGGGCTATATGCCTGTTATTACCAATCTGGCGTCTCCGTTGCTGGATTATGCTACACGGAATGGCGACGGAGTGCGCTTTAGGGCGCTCAAGTTTTCTTCATTTGCAGAAATGGCCGAGGCGCTCCGCAACCGACAGATTCAGGCCGCTTTTATGATTGCACCGCTTTCAATAGTGCTCAGGCAGCAGGGAGAAAATGTCAAGATTATCTATATCGGTAATCGTCACGAAAGTACGCTGGTTTCTGCAAAAGACCGGAGCTTGAAAGGACTGAGCGATCTAGCCGGTAAAACCATTGCCGTTCCCATGCGATACTCTGGCCATAACCTTAGCATTCTTCAATTGATGGAAGAGAGGGGGCTGGCAGGCAAAATCAATATTGTAGAGATGAATCCGCCGGATATGGCTTCCGCTTTGGCCTCGGGGGCGCTGGACGCCTATTATGTCGGCGAGCCTTTTGCAGCCCAGACGCTAAGAAGCGGAGCTGCATCGCTTATCCACTATGTAGAAGATGTGTGGAAGTATTTCATTTGCAACCTTGTCCTGGTTCACCAGGATTTTATCGAAAACGAGCCTGAGATGGTTCAATTGCTGGTTCAAGGTGCTGCTCGATCCGGGATCTGGGCCAAAGAAAACCCACACATGGCAGCTCGGATTGCCTCCGAATATTGGAAACAACCGTTTGATTTAGTAGAGTATGCGCTGACGACACCTGAAAAGCGTATTGTCTATGATCGATTTATACCCAAACGGGAAGAAATGCAACATATGGCAGATTTGATGATGCGTTTTAAGCTGATTGAGCACAATGAAATTTCAGGTCTCATCGAAGATAGTTTTGCAAAAGCGGCGGACTTGAGAGATGTTACAGATGTAGCCAGCATCCTCCGGCCGCGTCATAAATTGACTGCTCTCCAAGGAATTAGAAAATCGAATACACCGTAACAGAAATGACAAGACAACAATTTGTTTTAGTTCTACAGAATGGAGACCTTCTGCTACCGCTATCGGAATGATATAGAAAAATAAAAACAATTTACTGCAATCAAACAAACGGAGGAAAATTTACATGCCTGCGGATAAGCGATGTCATGCGAGGCTAAAGATTATGGATGGCGTAACGTCCACAGCTTTACAACCCATCGAGGGCAGAAATGTGAGCCTGGGTGGTATTTGCATTCAAGTTGAAAAAAGAATGAAGATTAATGAGGTGATTGACATGGAATTTCATTTACCCGGAAGCTCCAATAAATTTACTGTCATGGCCAAAGTAAAATGGCAGGAAAATTCCGATAGGAAATATCTCACTGGACTGGAATTTGTTAGCATCAGTGTTGTTAGATAATAATTATAAGAGGTGTCAAAATGGGAAACCAAAATTATAGGAATGAACGAAGGCGGTATAAGCGCGTAGTCATCCCCGTGGAGGATGGTATCGTGGGATTTATTAGTTCCCCCCGCTTAATTGCTGATGAGTCCATCGCAGTTAAGATCATTGATTTGAGCGCAGGAGGGTTGCATTTCTTTTTGCATAGAAGTTCTTTCAAACAGATTAGCATCGGCGATAACCTTACACTCAAAGAGATCAAAGGTACGAAAAATTTAGACTTTATTTCCAATATTGAGCTTGAAGTCAAATGGATTGCTGATCATCAAGCATTAAAGCATGTTGGACTTGGCTGTGAATTTCTCCATATCACCGAGGAAATTCGACAACAAATTGATCAATTTGTTGATACCATGAGACTATTGGAGGTTAAAAATTAATTGGATTCTGTGAATCTCGGTCCTCATGTAATCAGAAATGATCAAGTCCACGGGTCTATGCGCTATCATATCTCTCGTTCTTAGCCCTGATGCTAGTTTTTTTCAGATCATCACCTCAAATCCGAGCTTTTCTAAAATGAGATACAATCGTTCTCACAATTCCGGATTTGATTGATGATTTCCTCAGCATCAGCCTCCCGGTCAACTAACCCGGCCTGGATTGTTTTTTCAAGTTGGTCAGCAACCATACTGGAAGCTAGCGGTTGGACAATGATTTGGCCATTTTTTTCTTTGATGCAGCGCAGCCCATCTAGATTGTCTACAGTGGCTCCGGATAAAAGCACAACCTTTATGGGACCGTCAAAAGAATTATAGACAGAATGCAGAAAATCGTTAACATGATGATCCGCCCGGTTATCTGAGGATCTAGTGGCTTCGACACTCACTGTATAGTTTTCCAGCGAGTTGTTCAACTTCAGGCGAGTGCAAGTGGTGCCGATATAGCAAATTCCGTTAAGTAACTGGACCTCCTTTTGAATGGGCAGTACGGTTATAACGGTTCTATCGTTGAGATAGCCTGACAAGAGGCTCACAAACTCCAGTGGCATTTCGTGCAACACTAGAACACTCGCATTCATATCACTGGGCAATAAATGTATTGTATTCACCAATTCGGTAAACCCGCCGGGCCCTGAATTAATAACCACCAAGCGTTTGCAAGGTAATTGATCCTTCGTTTTGTTTTGCACTTGAGCCATAACCTTTAAATCTTTTCCGCGCGTAAAGTTGCCGATTTTGGCGGTAGCAGCCGTTCGAATCTTTTCAATTATCTTCCGCTGCTGGCCCGTCATATCCTCAACCTTTTCGGGTTTACTAACAAAATCTACCGCTCCGAGGTGTAAAAAATCCAATATATTCTTCTGGGATTGGTTGCCGATGCTGCTGATTATTATCACCGGACAAGGCTTTTTTATCATAATATGCTTTAATGTCGAGCTACCGTCCATAATCGGCATATTCACATCAAGGGTAACTACATCCGGTTTCAGTTCATCTATTTTTGCCAGGGCCTCTTCACCGTTTTGTGCAGTTCCAACGACTTCTATGTCCTCTTTAACGGTGAGAATATTTGTCAGGATTTTACACATCGTGGGAGAATCATCTACAATAAGCACCCGCACACTGCCATTGAACTCAGATTGTTCATCAGGGTCAACCGCCTCCTCCAAATAATCTTCCCAACAGATCTTTTCCCCGGTAAGTTTCTCTTTCTCCGTTTTTGAATCAGATAGTCTTGTCGCCTCAAGGAGTAGATAGTTATAATTTTTATCAATACTGTGTTCCCAACGAGAAGGGATCTTTATGGTTTCAAAAGATCCGCTCTGCCAGCCAAGAATGTTATAAAAAGCATTTTCCCCCGTCATATTTCCGCAAACAGCGTGAACAATTTCTCCGTCCTTTATGTTGATAGTGCCCTGCTGAGAACCCTTCATTACGCTGACGGCCATTGTAATTCCTGAATAACAACACATTTGGATCAAGTCAATTAACTGAATGTTCTTGAGGGTTCCGGCAAAGCCTTCATCGTTAATGGCTATTTGTTCACGAATCATCTCAAGCAACTGTCTAAGTTTGATAGGCTTTTCAAGAAAATGAAGACAGTTGCCTTGTCGCCCTTGCCGTTTGATTTCACCGGTCGGGTAACCTGTCATGAGGATGACTTCAATCTGCGGATAATTAGCGCGGATCTGCGCTAAAAGATGAAGACCTGATATTTCAGGCATCACAATATCGGATATCACCAGAAAAACGTTTTCTTTGGATAGTATTTCAAACCCCTCTTGGCCGTTTCGGGCCGTCACCACACCGTAACGCTCGTGATCAACTGCTAGGCTTTGAGCAAGCATATCGAGTATGACAGGTTCATCGTCTACAATGAGAACTTTTTTTTGGCTGCTTCCCATGGTTGCCTGTTGAACACTATTTAATTTTTTTCGCTACTTGTAATTCATGCCTATCTAATTCAGTTTTCATTATTGTTCTTAGAGAATGAGCTTTATTCAACGATAATTCGGTCAAAATTAAACAAATCGTTACTTTTAAAAGGATTATTAATCAAAATGACAAGATAGGTAACTTTTTAACTGTTTATAAACTTAATAATGGAGTCTGCTGTTGTTAGCTACATATCGGCATTTGCGACAAAATCCTTTAATGAATTTATGCCGATATAAAGGCTCTACGCTTGATGGGAGTATTCAGGGAACTGGGTGCGGTGGCGCATTGCGAATTCAGGGTCGGAAAATTATCATGTGGAGTTTAGCCAAAACGCGTTAAAGGATATACTTTGCTGGCTGGACACCGTACAAAGCGGGATTATATGTATGTATAATACTTCGTTTGTACTTACCGCCGGGCGTTTCACGCTCAGAAAGGTCCACGGTCTTGCCGCGGTCGTAACCCTTGCCCTCTGCCGGGACCAAAATTGTCACCAGAGGATGAAGACCGTCGCTTTTTTCCGGATTTTCAGATACGATTCCCATTTCGCCCGTGTCAAGTGCCACCATAGTTCCAACCGGAAAAACACCAAGCATATTGATAAAAGCCTTGAGCAGGATCGGGTCAAAATCTTTACCAGAACTCTCACTCATCCTTTTCAGGGCCTGGGCCGGACTGACGGATTTGGATCGATAAATTCTGGCGGATGTAATGGCGTCAAAAACATCCACAATGGTCAAAATTCTGCCAAACAAACTCACCGGTTTACTACGCCAGGACCGTGGATAGCCGCTTAGGTCGTATTTCAAGTGATGCTCAAATGGCGCCAGCATGATTTTGGATCTGAGCTCTCGGGGTGCCCTTAATTTAGCAATGTGGCGAACGCTATTCAAAGAGTGCTTCTGGATCTCCTTGTACTCATGGTCGCTGAGTTTTCCTTGTTTATTTAGAATTTTCAGTGGGACATCAACTTTGCCGAGGTCATGGAAAAGTCCACAGATTCCCAGGGTTTCGAGAGCGTTCTTACTGAGACCGATGTGTTGGCCCAGACATATGGCCAGAATCGATACATTGACTGAATGGGTGTAGGTATAGTCGTCATGGTTTCTTAACGTGCTCATTTTCAACAGAACCGACCGCTTGTCCATGACCAGATCGACGGTTTTCTGGACGATTCGAACCGTTTTTCGTATTCCTGCAGGCCGATTGTCGGACACCTTGCCGATAACTTCCTTCAGTGACGTAAGCGAGCCGGCATAGGCTATTTCGGCCGATTTAACGGCGTTGTCTTCTGGGTCGACGGCCATGGCCTCCATGGCGATTGTCAGCGATTGAGGCTCATCCAAATTGTGAAGATTGTCCGGATCCGGTTGCGAAACGAGTTCGACCCAATCAAAACCTTCATCACTCATTTGTTCTTCGAGCCAGCCGGACGGATCTTTGCGGGATTCAGCCTGATTCATTAGCTGGGCAAAATGGAGCACTTTGCCCAAATTCTTGGATTGAATCGCGGTAGAAAGAGATAGACCGTGTAGACTGCGCTTTTCAAAATAGACGAGTGCATTGTTGATTAGATTGGCGTTTTCGCGACGATAAAGCAGCTTTTCTTGCTGGAGATAAAAGCGTCCGGAAATGATTTGAATGGTTAAATGGCTTTCGTCACCACCGAAACGATTGATGGCGTGTATGAAATCGCTGGCACTCTGGATGACCAGCTGATTGTTGTTTTGATGAATTCGTACGGCTTGCACCATTCGGAAAAAAGCCGTAAACAGGCTTTCTCCAAGCAGCATATGCTCATTTAATTCGCTGGTTGTCTGATTTGCAGTCATTCGGGCCGTCTCCCGGAAATTGCGCGACGTGCGGCTCGTTTGATAGGCGGAAACAAGCTGCGGCTCGCCTGCATCAAGATTTTATCCGCTTCAGGATTATTCAGCGCTGCCAACGCCAAAGCAGCTCCCCGACGATGCGGTGATCCGGCCAAGTTGAAAATTTCCCACCAAGACCGTTCTTGCAGGGTGGCCTTTAATAACGGGATTGAACGTGTGGAGCCGCATTTTCCAAGTGCTTCGTAGCAGGCGAGGATATGGTCATTTGTTGAAACCTTAAACACCTTTTGACCGAGATATTCCAGCAATGGATCTTCCGATCTGGGATTTCGCTCTGAGGCCAGACGGTGCAGGATTTCGCGACGGATCACATCGCTGGAATCTTCAAGCAAAAAGAAAAAAGATCGCTGAACGCAGCCATTTCGATTAAGAAGCTGTTTCAAGGCTTCCTTGCGGACGTCTAGTGAAGGGTGATACGCCATATCCAGCAGTAGCCTTTGTGGATCTTTTCCGTCAAGATGTCCAACTATGGTTACAAGTCGCTTGACCATTTGCTCATCCGGCACTTTGAGCAACTGGCGCAGCGGCTTCAAATCCTGCTTTGATAAAACTCCGATTGCCTCCATCAGTCGACGCCGCAGGGCCGCTGATGAAACCTCAGAAAGAAGAGGACCCAAGGCAAGAACCGCTTTTGGACGCAGCATCAGGAGGACCTGTCGAAAAACTTTTAAGCGGGTGGCATCATCAGATTCAAATTCCGCTAAATATGATTTTAAAACCTCCAAGAATTCTGCATCTGAGACCCTTTCAAAATATTGATCGATTAGGAGATCTCGTCTGGTTTTATCAGAAGGGTCCTTGTCGGACAATTTTCTTAGGTGATTGAGGATCTTGACGGCAAGTTGAAATTCACCGTGACGCAGGATGTATTCAAATTCTTGAACCAAGAGCTCAAGGATGCTGTTTAACTCCTCTTCTTCAGCCTCGTCTTCCAAGATAATTAAAAGCAGGTCCAGGATATCTTCACTGCGATTTCGATATTCTTCTTCCTTGATCAAGTTTTGGAGTTGTTTTTTTTCGCTGGGTGTCAGCGGTATCAAGCTGCGCTTAACATCCTTCGAGATAATGCTCAGCGTCGATGGATTTTTAGTATCTTCCGATCCACTCTGCTGTTCACCATCGGCGTTGCTATGGCTCAAACCAGATGGACCCGGTTGCAGTTCTTTTGATGAATCAGATCCATCAAAATGGGAAAAATCAAGTCTCGGCTGCGTTTCCCAGAATACGTCGGCTGCCTCATAGTGGATATGCGGTAGATTTTTCTGCCACAGCGCTGTCACCAAATCCCCCTCAGACTCATCTGATATGGTCCGATACTCGTGCAGCTTATCAAGCAAAAAGGAGAGCTCGGGCGCTGTTATCCCCTTTCTAAACTCAATCAAGATGATCCCATCACGGAATAATGGCGCAACTACAAAATCCTCTCTGCCATTGCTTTGGTACACGTCTATCTCTTTATAACTAATGCGGTCTTTATCAATGGTAAGTTTAAGCTCTTGGCATAGTTGAAAAAAATTTGTCAAACTGTTTA
>JASFFJ010000093.1:0-15391 GCA_050124355.1 Desulfobacterales bacterium
TTCGGAACGATTGTCCTCTGGACGTGGTTTTTTTTTGGTAAGCATATTGGTTACCCTTGGGCCTTGTTCGAAACGATTTTTTTATCCCGTTTGAATACATTTCGGTAGTTGTGACGCCACCGATAATATGCTATACCATCCGTGAAATTGCGATGATAAACACCAAATGCTTTTAGACTTATTTCATGGCGAACATGCTCAAAAAAATAAATGCCTTAATATTGCGCAAAGACAGCTGTGTTCTCGCCACCACGGATGGAGAAACACCACACTGTTCACTGATGGCTTACATACCTGACAAGTCTGGCGAACGTCTGTATTTGGTCACGTCAAGCGCTTCCCGTAAATATCAGAATATACGGCGCCATCCACGTGTCAGCCTGCTGATCGATACACGCGGTGACCAGCAGCGCAAACTAACCCAAGCGGTTACCGTCACTGGAACTTGTGAGATCTTGGAAGATACCGCAAAAATCGCAGCGGTGAAAGCGGAATTCGTCCGGCAGCATGTCCATTTAGATGACCTCCTTCGTAAAGACGATGTCGCCGTGATGTGCGTCCAAATTGATTTTTTCTTGCTTTTGGAAGGGCCCGAACGAGCCCATTACCAAATGCTGGACAGACGGCAGCCTAACGAATAAAATCGATTATTACAAATTTCACACAACCCGATGTGGTGCAATTAATTGGTGCCCGGCTGATAATTGACCCCAACGTTGCAAACGTCGGAGGGTTTCAGATTCCCCGGCGACGGGATTTCCGCTTCGCTACAACAAGGCGTCAAGGGTGACGTCGTAGTACTTTACTTCGAATCCTTGTAATTTATGCAACTACGGGGTTGACTGTCTACCAACTTAAGTCTGCACATTCGGGCTATGGTGGTGAGCATGACCAGACCCTTTTATTCCATCTACAACGTATTTCTATATCGCTTTTTCAAAACCAGCCAATTTATACGTTCCGCTCTGCCAAATGCGCCCAAGGTAGGATCAGGTGGCTCGCTTTCACCACGCGGTGATTGGCGAGCACCTTGCGATTCTGAAGCCACTGCATGGCTTAAGGAGTTGGAAGAGAATGTTCCCGACTAGTTGTTATTGATTCCATTTTTAACCGGTCTCCCGTTAGACTGGTAGGCAGTGTGTCGAAATGAAAAATTCGTTAACTTCAATTGAAGATTTCAGAACAGCTATCGTTCAAACTCATGAATTTCGCGCGAAATACGGCCGACCATTTATAACTGTCAGCTATGCTCAAAGTCTGGACGGCAGTATCGCAACTGACAAAAGGCATCAGATTCAAATCAGCGGGGCCGAATCAATGCACCTAACCCACCAGCTACGGGCTTGCTGCCAGACCATAATGGTGGGAATCGGGACTGTGCTGGCAGATAATCCAAGCCTGACGGTCAGATTCGTCGAAGGAAAAAATCCGCAACCCATAATTCTGGATACCCGACTGCGTACACCGCTGGATACGAATCTTGTACAGCGGACCGACCTGAGCACCTGGATTGTGAACGGAAACCATAACCAGGGCGACCTTGTAGATGCTTACAAACAAAACGATGTTACACTGATCAGATGCAAACGTGATGATGATGGTTTGATCGACATTGTGGCGTTAATGGATATCTTGGCACGCCGGGAGGTCAATAACATCATGGTGGAGGGAGGTGCTAAAATTATCACCAGCTTCATCCGATTGAAACTGGTGGATCTGTTCGTGATCACGGTCGCCCCCAAACTGATTGGAGGGCTTCCGGTGATCGACAACCGCGGAATTAAAACCGTATCCCAATTGGCGCTTACCGACATTCATTACCAGCGTCTTGGTGGTGATTTGGTGGTATGGGCGCGCCCGAATTGGAGTAATGATTAGGCTTATTCCCATATTACCTATGGGAGCCCCATCTGAAATCTTGTTTCAGCTTCTTTGAGAACTTTTCCAAAACTGCTGTGTAAGTCCGCCAAACCTTTAAGGTTTCTTTTTCTAAATCCCCTTTGATCAGAGCTATGATGACCCCTCCTTTCCTCGAATTCGGAGAAGCTTTGCGCGAAGGTGCAGTAAACCTCATGAAATGTCCCAACACAGTATTCAAAAATACTTGACAATTACCATTAAGGTCTAATATTTGTCTCAATTAAAAATGGGCTGCATCTGAAATACAACTTATACACTCAAAATCATTATACAGAAACGGATCGGGTGTTGGATGGTCTTTTTGTCAAACCTGTTAGCACTTTATCACAATAGTGAAGCAGATCGATCACCGGTTGCATCTATATGCCAAAACTTATTAAGTGCCAGCTATACAAAATTTTTGGCTAAAACTGCAACTCCAATAAAGTCCATAACTCCTTCTCCGTTACATGCATTCAGATTCGAACAGTACTCAATTATTTCTCTATGTACCTAAAATTTTGATAAAAATTCGTGGAGGTTCTCATGCAAACTGAGGTTTATTCGATTTCAGTCGAGGGATTTGAAATTGTGAATCACATTCTTACACTAGGTTACGCAGCCATGGCAGCTGCCTTACTATTTTTTATCCTCACCAAAAACAATAGTCTGCCAAAATACCGGATGTCATCCGTAATTTCGGTGGTGGTTATGGTTTCGGCTTTTCTCCTCCTTTACACGCAAAAATTAAGTTGGTCCAACGCCTATGCCTTCGTCGGAGACAAGTACGCGCTTAAGTCGGGAGAGGACCTGTTTACCAACGGCTACCGGTATCTCAACTGGCTTATCGATGTTCCGATGTTGTTGATCCAGATTCTGTTCGTTGCCGAAATTACCGGGTCAGATCGCGCCAAATATATGACGCGCTTTTCTATCTCAGGCTGTTTAATGATTATTCTGGGCTACATTGGCCAATTTTACGAGCCTGGCAGACTTAACGAAAACACTTTGCTTTGGGCCTTCTGGGGAATTGTGTCTACGGTCTTCTTTATCTATGTACTGTATCTCATCACTCAAGTCATCAATCACGGTAAAGAGCACATGGAAGGAGCACCGCGCAAAGTTTTCAGTGCCATTCTTCCCCTTTTCTATGTATCCTGGTGGTTATACCCGATAGCGTATGCAACGCCCATCTTTATGTCTGCAGGGATGTCTTACGAGTTAACCATCGTAAGTCAACAGGTTATTTACACCATCGCAGACATTGCCTCGAAAATTGTTTACGGCGTTATGCTATCCGTCACAGCCACCATGCTCAGTGAAAAAAGCGGGTTCCAGACGGCGTGAAAAAAAGTGGGGATCTGAGCTGACCTATTGGATCCTCACCCAACAACTAAACTCGCCCGGTGACATCCAATGACAGATAGCGGGCGTGTTTGCGGGAACCAACTGCAAAATATCGACAGCGCCGTGGTAAAATTTCAACCTCGAAGCGGTATCGCAGGCACTTCAGACCTGGTTTGTTTTCGGAACCGGCGGTGCCCAGTTGGTGTCCGCCGATTCCGATAATATCAGGCCTCTGGCAGGCTTCTAACGACAGTGCGCCTGATCACCTTTTTCTATCCGTCCCTCGATGGTCACTTGACATTCTGCCTCACTGAACAGGTTCTGTGGGCAAGTACCCATTTGTAGTTTGAATTTTTAGAATTTGTGCAACGTTGCATCTTTTTGCTAAGGATATTATGAAGGCTTAATCAGTCGGAAGCAGCCTCGGCAGAACTCTTATGCGCATCGAAAAAAAGCTGGACATACTAGCCGATGCCGCCAAATATGATGTATCCTGTGCATCCAGCGGCAGCCGGCGCAAGAACGTTGCAGGCCGTTTAGGAAATGCCGCGCCCTCCGGTATTTGCCATACCTATACCGAGGACGGACGCTGCGTATCCTTGCTGAAAATCCTCTTTACCAACTATTGCAGCTATGACTGCGCCTACTGTGTCAGCCGAAGTAGCAATGACATTCCCAGGGCAGCTTTCACGGTCAACGAGATCGTATCTCTGACCGTTGATTTTTACCGACGTAACTACATCGAAGGTCTTTTTCTAAGTTCGGGGATTGTGCGAAGCCCTGACGATACGATGGAACGGCTGGTTCGGACGGTGCAGGTACTTCGAAAGCAGGGCTTCAACGGATACATACATTTAAAATGCGTCCCCCATGCGAGCAGACGTTTGATTCAGCAGGCTGGGCTCTATGCCGACCGTCTCAGCGTTAACATCGAGCTGCCCTCCGAGGAAAGTTTGAGATTATTAACCCGGGACAAAACCTACGCTTCCGTTATCGAGCCCATGGAAGTCATCCGTGAAACGATCTTAGAAACCCGGGAACACCGTAGACGAATGCGGCACGTGCCCCGGTTTGCCTCGGCCGGCCAAAGCACCCAGTTGATCGTCGGTGCCAGCCCGGAATCGGATTACGATATTCTAAATTTAGCCAACCGGCTCTACCACCGCCAGGCCCTCAAACGCGTTTATTACTCGGCTTATGTACCGGTGGGGGATCTGAAAACCCCGTTGCAACAGGTTGCCGAACCGCCATTACAGCGTGAAAACAGGCTTTATCAAGCTGACTGGCTGATTCGGTTGTACGGGTTTTCCATTGATGATGTGATTAGCAGCAAAACACCTTTTTTAGACTTAAAGATCGATCCGAAGCAGGCCTTCGCTTTGCAGCACCCCTCACTGTTTCCGATCGACATCAATACTGCCGACCGCGACATGATCCTCAGAGTACCGGGCATTGGTATTAAATCGGCCAACCGGATTGTGAGTTTGCGACGCAAGGGGCGCTTGCGGTTTGAGCACCTAAAACAACTTGGGGTTGTTGTCTCGCGGGCACAACCTTACATCCGGTGCGATGGTTTGTCAATTACCCAGTGGGCTGGTATAAATCCGCTGCCCAGTTCTTCTATTGTCAAACAACACAGCTCTGGTCCGGATCCTGGCTCACCTCTTGTCTTCGTTATTGACGGAACCTTTGAAGGACTGTTGACGGCCATTTTTGAGGCTTATGCCCGAAAATCGCCGCCGGATGCCATTGAGGCTGCAGTAAGTGATCAATTAGGGCTTTTTGAACGACGCATCCCGATCGCGACTGATTTCGCCAAATCGGACCGTGTTTGGAAAGGTCTAAAAAAGCACCTGGGATCGAAACGCCGCCAAAGACTTGTTGAAGCCTACCTGTCAGGTTGCACCGGGGTGGCGACGATGATATTTAAATGTGTTTGGGATACAATACCGGACGTCACGAAACATATGACCCGACCAAATCTCACATCTTTCATCCAGATCGAAAATCTCTCTCAGAAGGTACGACGCGAGGCGCATCGGATGAAGGGGTTTATTCGATTCCAACAAACCGGAAAAGACCATTACTTCGCTCTGATCGCACCGAAATATGATGTATTATCGCTGATTCGGCGGCATTTTGAATCGCGCTTCGCCGATCAAAAATGGATTATTTATGACAGGCTACGAAACTATGGATTGTGCTATGATCTTCGCCAGGTACGGGAGCTGCGTTTAGAATCTGCCGATTTGAAAGCGTTTTGTGATGAAGACCACCCCTCTGAGCAATTCTGTCAAACGCTGTGGAAACGGTACTATGACGCTGTCAACATCCGGCATCGCAACAACCCGCGGCTGCACGTGAGTCAGTTGCCGCGTCGCTTTTGGCAATACCTACCGGAGAAGCAAAGTTGATGGTTATGTCAAGCTACTTTAGCCGTTTGTCCCTCAGGGCCAACGGTGGTGCCAATATTTCTGACCAGATGACAGCTTTTCTAAGATCCTGAATACCAACGTCTAAAAAAATGGGTGTGGGTGGAAAATCACTACTAGAAACAACCGTTTCGGTGCGTTCAGCAAATGCTTTCGGAATGGCCGCTTTTTGCTCCGGCAAGGGTGATTTTTCGACAGGCGGCTCAATTGTGTTCGGGGAAAGATCTTTCCATCTATGATCCTGATCCTTCAGCAGATCTTCTTGCCCGGTCATTTGATGAACCTGGGACATAAATTTTTCGAACCTCATCTTCCAACCGCTGTCTTGCTTTTTAGGTTTATTTTCCCCGGCCTTTAAGATTGCGCGCAATCTTCTAAAAATGGAAAAGCCGACAAACGCTATAAAAATGACGATCCAGATAAAAATTTCAAACTTCATGGTTTAATCTCTCTTTTGATCTGGTGACCCGATTGTATCTCGCATCTGGGTGTCTGCCTGGATATTCTTCATATTGTAATAATCCATCACGCCTAGATTCCCTTCTCTAAACGCTTCGGCCATTGCCAGCGGGACTTCTGCCTCTGCTTCCACAACCTTTGCACGCATCTCCTCCACCTTGGCTTTCATTTCCTGTTCTACGGCAAATGCCATGGCCCTGCGTTCTTCAGCCTTGGCTTGCGCTATTTTCTTATCCGCTTCGGCACGGTCAGTTTCAAGCTCTGCACCGATGTTTTTCCCCACGTCAACATCCGCAATGTCAATGGAAAGAATTTCGTAGGCAGTGCCGGCATCCAATCCTTTCTCAAGTACCCGCTTGGAAATCATATCAGGATTTTCAAGAACGAGCTTATGGGTATCAGCCGACCCGATGGTCGTAACGATTCCCTCACCCACTCGGGCGAGAATTGTTTCTTCACCGGCTCCGCCCACCAACCGATCGATATTCGCCCGTACGGTAACCCGTGAGACCGCTTTTAGCTGGATGCCGTCTTTGGCCATGGCCGCTACCAATGGCGTTTCGATTACTTTTGGATTAACACTCATTTGAACGGCCTCCAAGACGTTCCGTCCAGCGAGATCGATGGCCGCAGCGCGGTTAAATTTCAGGTCGATATTGGCCTTATCGGCCGCGATGAGGGCTTGCACGACGCGCATGACATCGCCGCCCGCCAAATAATGGGATTCAAGATTATTGGTTGAGATATCAAGTCCAGCCTTGACCGCCATGATCTTGGCATTGACAACCATCTTGGGTGGTACCTTTCGAAAACGCATAAACACGATGGCCAATAATCCAACCCGTGCGCCTGAAACCAATGCCTGTACCCACAGAGATATTGCAGATCCCACAAAATATACAAGAACAAGGATCGCGATTCCAATAATGATAAGAATAATGTTAGTAAACACGATAGCACCTCTTTTTATGTATCATCTTTTTTACGTACAATAATTTGATTGCCGGTCACCGCAATAACCATAATTGCAGAATCTTTTTCGATGTATTCTCCGCGAGTGACCACATCTACTCTTTTACCATCAATGATCGCCATCCCCGCGGGACGTAAAGTCGTAATGGCAGTGCCTTGCATATCAATAAAGCGAACCAACTCGGGAGATTGGGATGAAACGCCTTCTTTCCGGGATAGGGTTTTGCGAAGTGTAACCGGTGACCTGGCCAGCAGTTTCAACCCGACAATGACAAGAACAGGGATCAGAACAATATCCCCGGCTACAAACGCGAAACCGACCGTCTTTGATATGTCGCTGAACGCAATATAAAGAGAGTATGTAAAGACACTGAGGGCAACGACAGACAGAATGCCGCCTGATGGCAGAATAATTTCTGCGATGATTACTACAACGCCGATAAGCTGCAGAATGATGAGAAGGAGTAAACTGTCATTCATCTTTAGGTATCCTTGATACGATGATCCGGTTCCCTTGAATGTGCAGAATTTTGACAGGGGTCCCCTTTTCCACAAACTCCCCTTGCGTAATCCCATCAAAAATATCGTTTTTAATTTTAACCTTACCCGAAGGCCGCAGGAGTGTTGTTGTAACGCCGATGTCACCAATTTTGGCCCCCTCGGCTTCAAAGGAATTTGCGTGGGAATCTTCAAGGGTAGTATTCAGATACGGTCCTTCCACAACAACTGAGAGCTTTGGCAGGACGTAGCGAGTGACAAAAAGGGCAACAACAATTGCCATGATAAAAGCGCCAAGCACGTACACGATATTTTGTGTGAGTATTTCTGCCTGCCAGGGCAATGAGGGGTCCGGGATGACAAAATCCTGAAATGCCAAAATAGCGCCTGCGGCAATGAATAGGAGTCCGGCAATACCGGCAATACCGAAGCCGGGTATGACAAGAAGTTCAAACCCTAAAAGAAGGATCCCCATAATGAGAAGCAAAAGCTCAGTATAATCGGCCAAACCGACTAAGTATTGATTTAGAAAGACAAGGGCGAGGCAGGTGATCCCGATAATTCCCGGTATTCCGAATCCAGGTGCCGATACTTCCATGTAAAGGGCGGCAAGTCCAATGAGTAGCAAAAATGGTGCGACCCTACTAATGGATCGGACAAGCGTTTCCGACCAGCTTTCATCGATTCGAATCATCGTATAGTTTTCTATCTCCATCCGCTGCAGCATTTCATCCAGGCTGTCGACGCTCATACTGGAAAAACCCAGCTCAAGTGCTTCGGCATCATCCATCGTCAGAAGTTCGCCTTTTTCCACAACTGTCTTTTTCGATATGATCCGATCCTTTTCCACTTGGCTGAGATCTTCAAATGCCTGAGAGTCCATGTAAAGGGTTTTTCCATCCAATTTCACCGCATATACGATCATTTCAGCGGTGACCATTGATTCGGCCAGCGTCTGGGGATACCCATTGCGTTTCGCAAGGGTACGAAATTTGGCACGCAGGGGAGACTGAAATTTTTCCCCTAGCACTTTGGGGCCCTCGTTTGAATAGGTAATCGGCGCGCAATCGCCAATGGTGGTATTATTTCTCATGACAATCCTGCTACTTGCAAGAGCAATCAATGCACCAGCAGAAATGGCTTTTTTTTTAACGTACGCGACCGTTCTATCATCAGGAGCAGAAAGGATGGTCTCGACGATCTGCAGGGCGGAATCGACCCGGCCGCCGAATGAATCTAATTCAAAAACCAAAAGTGAGTCTGGATCACGTGAGGGTTCCTCGATGCTCCTTTCTATGAAGGCCGCCATACCAGGGTCGACCGTCCCGGAGACAGGAACAACATATATTTTTCGCTCAGGTACTTGCGCACTGCCTTCGCTTTCGATAGTAAAAGATAAGAGAAAAAACTTGAGGAGGAGGAGGATGATGATAATCCGGGCTATAACCGATACCGCATTTAATTGGCGTCTTGTAATAGAATTCAAATTATTATAGCCTTATGTTATTGATTGCTCGGTTCAAACGGAAATCTCAATTTAACTGTTCGAAAAGAGCAAAACAAGCCGGAACCCAAATAGTGTTTGCTTCAAGCGAATACGATAACGTAACTACAATAATTAAAGTGTCAACCCCAGCAGCGAAATCAGCGACCGCCAGCAGAGCAGAGCTGGGGTATGGGGATGGCCCCTCAAAGGGCCGGGACAACGCTCTGCTGGTGGTCGCTGATTTGTGAATGCATTTGAGCGAATCGTTCTTAATTATATTGACAACAGAAGCCTCCTGCCGCACGTTTAAACTAGTATATATCAGCTGGTTAGTAAGATTAAACGATTGGATACCTCCTTTCTTATCTGCTTTTTTTATCGGAAACGCCGAAAGGGGCTTGTATGATATTTAAAAATTTTCTTGAAAATTTGTATCTGGGAGAACTAGATACCGAAGTGTTTCAATCTTTATCAGGTCCTAAAACCGATGATCAGACCTCAGAATTGATCAAACGTTTTCAAGACATTAGCAAAAAATATCCGCCATCGAATTTAGAGAAAATGGGAAAAGTTCCCAAGGAGCTGTTGGCAGAGTTGAAAACACAAGGTTTTTTCGGCCTTGACATCCCCGAGGCCTATGGAGGACTGGGTTTAAGTCTACCCCAATACTTAAGAATCGTCGAAAATGTGGCGACCCAAAATTTGGATCTCGGATTCACTGCACTTGCCCATCTTTCTATCGGTACGAAAGGAATTATACTCTTTGATCTTTATAGCAAAATTGATTTTTCTTCGAACCCGGTGGCATGTCAAATTTGAGCCCGGTCCCATGCGACAGGCTGCTCGGGTAAGCAAATCTTTGGCTGCACGAATCCGTTACATGGTGTTTGCCGGCTTTTTGCTTTATCGCGAGAAAGTTTTTACAAAGCAATACTATCTAAGAAGTATCACCTATCTCAGTCTCTACCTGTATGCAACGGTCACCATGCTGGCTCGAATCGAAGGTTTCCGCCAGGCCGGAATTAATGTCGAGGAGGATCTCAAATTGTTGGAGCTGATCTCAGAGCGGGCCCGGCAGGTTGGGAAAAAGAACTTTCGGTTATTGCCCACGCGTGAAGAACGTCTAAATGACGATGTCATGCCATTCATCATCCCTGAAGAGTGTGATGCCAAAAAGACCGGATTGCTTGGGTCCAAAGCCAATCCGAGGCAATTGGCATAATCCCGGTGACGACCAAATTCTCTGGAAGGTTGGTAGCTAGTGCCCGTCCATAAAATACTTTTTCCAAGGCAGGAGATCTAAGGTGGTTCCAATCCAGAAATGAGGATTTTTGTCCAAGATCAAGTAAATCAAGCGCTTGTGCGGAGGCGTAGTTTACTACGCCGCACAAGCAAGCGCACAGATTGACGCTGAGATTGGGCAAAAAGACCATTTGTGGATGGAAACTAGCTATGTTCGGCGGTTAAAAAGGCCCGCTGAAAGATACGGCAACCGGCGGGTATCATGATGCTTCGCGTTGGATCGCCAGAAAGTGGGTTATCTCATCCTTATCATTTCGAATCGGCGCAATCTTCCATTCCATCATAAATGTCGAACCGTCCCTGCGGTAGTTTATCGCTTTGCCGAAAAACAGCTTTCCTTCGGCCAGGTCCCGATCCAACCGGCTGACCACTTTCGGATCCGTTTCGGGGCCCTGCAGAATCGAGGGCGATTTGCCCATAACTTCTTGGGGTCCGTAGCCTGTCAGTTCGCAAAAAGCCGGGTTGACATAAATGATCGGATAACCCGGACCGGCCTCCGTTATGAGGATTGAATTAAAGGATTCCTCCATGGATGCTTCCAGTAGCCGTTTCATGATGTACCTGTATTGTTCATCGTTCATAAAGACATCAAAAATATCTTTTTGGATTTCCATTGAATCCTCCTTTCGGTTTTTGTTCTGTAATAGATTCAGGCGTTTTTTTATTTTAGTTTACAGAAAGGAATCCTGATGTGATGGCAAGCTTCTTCCTATCACAAATGGTTTCTATTTTCAACTATCGTTCCGAAAATTCAAAAGCAATCTCATAGTCGACATTTCCATTCCAATCGGCGATAAGACAGGACGGGGGATTCAATCCATCAGCCGGTGCGTATCGGACAGCGGCGAGTGGGTATCTTCGTGTTCTTCCATGGGCAAAGAGCTACGATTGTCCAGCCACCATTTTTGGGCGTGCTCCTGGGTCCAGGTGTCGGAGTCCTTGCATCGAGCGAGCAATTCAAACATTTCGCCGGCGCTTTGGGGGCGCTTCCCCGGATGCTTGGCCAGGCACGCCATCACTAATGCTTCGAGATCAGAGGGGATTTCCCGGGCAGTGCGTTGAGATGGCGGCACCGGCTGATCGTGTAAATGCATGGCGCAGATTTCCACTGCACTGGTGCCTTCGAAAACATTGTGACCGGTCAGAAGGTAATAGCTAACACCGCCCAGTGCATACAGATCACTCGATGGGCTGAATGCCGAGGCATCGTTGATTAGCTCGGGCGCCATGTAAAACGGCGTGCCCACAAGGACGTTGGTTTGGGACATCTCCGTCCCGTCCTGTTGGATGTCTTTGACCATGCCAAAATCCAGCACTTTGACCACATCATACAGACCACCGTGTTCGCAAAGCATAATGTTGCTGGGCTTGATGTCACGATGGATTAGGCCCTGCCCGTGGGCTTCTTTGAGTGAACCACAAACTTGTTTGAGTATGGAAACGACCCGGGTTGCGGGTTGAGGACCGGAAATCCGTACAAGTCCCTCTAAGGTGACGCCATTGAGGTGCTCCATGGCATAATAGAGGGTTCCGTCGGGCGTCTGCCCAAAGTCGTAGACGGCGACGGTGTTTGGATGCGACAGGATACTGGTAATCTGGACTTCATTTTTGAAACGCTCTTTTGCAGACTCGCTGCTGGCAAATTGCGGCAACATCACTTTTACTGCCGTGGGCCGTTTGAGTAGTGCGTGCTTGGCACGATAAACCGTGCCGTTGCCGCCACCGCCGATTTTATACAGCAATTCGAAAGGACCCAGTTTCGGGCCAATGTTTGAAATCGCCTCCCTGAAGTCCTGGCGAATCTTTCGCACAGCGTTCACGGCCAAAATCAGCGCCAACAGAAGACCAAGCCCAATGATGGCCGCCAGGACGAAGTTTCGTTGCAAAGAGAGCACACCCAGAAAGTCTGATTCCGGCACCAATATACCTGTCCAAAACCGCATGTGTTCAGGGTGATCTTCATTCCACTCGAAGCCGGCCCACCAGTTCTGCCCATCAAATTTGAAAGGGAAGGACTGACTGGCACGCCCTCTCTGTTTCCATTCGGCCACACTCGCCTGCAAGACCGGAATATTCACCTCGCTGATCGATTTTAGCAGCGCAGCATTCAGCGCGATTTCGTCGCTGAAACGCTTGTCGGCCGGAAGGCCCACAAAGCGCAGATCTTGGGTGAAGGCAAACACCAGGCCGTTTTCGGTCGGACGCATGGTCTGGGTGAGGCGTGATATATTCGAAAGCATAATGTCAATGGCTAAAATAAATTGGCGGTCCGTGTCGCGTTTGCGCCAGCGAGTTGATAATGTAATTCCGGGTTTCTTAGCGGTATGAAACAAGTACGGCATGGAGGTTACGATCACATTTTCCTCGGCCTCGAGGGCGTCCTGGTACCAGGGACGTGTCTTCGGAAAAAAGTCGTCTTTTCTGATCCAGCTTTCTAGCATTTCACCGTCTTTCCAACGCTCAAGACGTGCCTTATCGCTGCCCCACGCTTTGGGAAAATGTTTACGGACTAAAAATTCAGATTCCATTGGCTTCGGCTTTAAAATGCCCAGGTATTTATTGCTTGAACCGACTTCGCTGATGATTATACCGCTGGTGTTTTGATATTGATTTAGAAAAGGAGACAAGCGAAAAAAGAGCTTTTTCATCAATTCGTCATCTGGTTCCTGGGTCAATTGCAGCTGCTCTACGGCTACCCGCAGATTGCTGTCTACCGTTTCGAAAAACGACACTATTTGCTCTACCATGGTCGCTGCAGTGCTGGTCATCAATTTGTGTGAAAGATCTTCGACTTGTCTTTTGTCGAAATAAACCACCGCCGCCGCCGTCAGCGCCACAATAATCAGTATGAGCAAACCGAGATGCCGAAATAACCAACGATGTTGTCTTGTGAATTGTCTGTCCAGAGATGGTATCCCGCGCAGTGTTTTCATGGGTTCGTTATCACCCCTTATGACGTAGGTTGATCTAATTCCTCAAGGCTTTTCATGCAAGATTCAAGTATTTGATCCCTACTTTTGATCGAACGACCGGCCTGCAGTAGATCATACATTATTTCCTTGGTAGACCGGTCCGATTTAGTTGCGATGCGACCGGATGCGATCAAGGGCCAGAGCGGCTCGCGAACGTTCTGGGGGAGTTGGTTTTCAAGATATTCCAAGGCAGTGCCGCGTATACCTGGATCTTCGGTCTGCAGTGCATGGTAACAAATATCCATGACACCGGGGCCCAGGATAAGACCAAAAAGGTTGAACAGATAACGCAAGGGGTCAACTCCCCGTGTCAACTCGAAGCCCGTGCTGCTGAAGTAGGCGATTTCACGGTAGATGACCCGCCAGATAGCTTCGGTATCGATGGGTAAATGCGAATGGTTGGTTTTGATGCGGGAAAGGGCCTCCGCGCAACGGAAGCGGACATCCAGCTCCCGATCCTCAAGCCCAAGCGTCAGGCCCTGCAATGCCCTTTCGTTATCGGCGTGACCCAGCAGCAATGGAATCCGGCGCCGAATCAGGGGATGCTGATGACGATCGAGCAAGGCATCGACCAACTGACCGGAGGCAGTGGATGCCAGGGCTTTAGCGGCGTTCAGCGCCTCTGCCAACACCCCCTGGATACGTAAAAGCGGCAGAATATGCGGTAACAACTCAGCGGTTACGGCCTTGTTCACCAGGACACGGCGGATGCGCTTTTCATCTCGACTGCGCAGATCCCGGATGGCTTCGATTTCCGGATCCTCATCGGTGGCGACCGGCAAAGATTTGGGTTCAAATTCGGTTTTTTGCTTGCCGGCCGGTCTCACCGGTAGGGTGACATCCCGGCTTCGGTATAAAGAAATTTGCTGCAACAATCTGTCACGCTCGAGGCTTGTCTGAGTCGATGCAACTGTACCTTGGGTGGTCTTATCTCTAATCTCCATATTATCGGCATTAACAGCCCCACTGCGCAAATTATTGGCGAGCTGGGAGATGTAACCCCGATTGAGCAGAAAAATTAACATCGCCATGGCGCCGGCCATTACCATTACCGTGAGCAGTATGAAACTATTCATCGGCCCGGGTATGAGCAGTAGGCCCATGATCATGAGCCCGCCCAGCATGTTGCCCATGCGGTTGGCTCCGACATCGATCAGAATTTTGCTGGCGCGTTTGTCTGCCGGCGAAATCGGAGTGAAAAGAAGTTCGTAGCCGGGCCCGAAGAAGGCGTTGGTTAACATGTTGGCGGCACCGCGCAACACGGTAATCGTCATTAAAGTACGGAGGAAAAACGTAATCACTCCGCCGAATATAATTCCGAGGGGCAGTACGATGATGGTACCGCCGAGTCCAAACCAGCGCAACGCTTTGCCGCCAACAAGGGTCTGGAGCAATAAAGAGCCGATATCGATGCCGATGTAAAAAAAGGCAAAAAAAGTGACCAGCTCCTCCTTGGAAAGGCTGACCTGCAGCTTCGCCTTGAACAGATAATCCAGCAGGGCAACAGTGGCGGCCAGTGTCAGCATCAGGAGGGCCATTCGTTGGATTAAGGTATTTTGTTTTACGATTGTCAGCAGGCCTTTGGCGGGCACCGACCGGCCCTGACTGCCGATATAGCCTCGGGTGACCTGATAAAGGGCCAATCCGCTAAAGCCGTGCAGCAGAGCCAACATCGCTAGGACCGCACGGGTGTCGACAATTTTGGCGACGACGCTGGCGGCGCCTGCGCCTAAAAGCCCGCCGAGGGTGGCGAAAATCACCATCCGGCTGATGACCTTTTTGGCGCTGTAGGGATCATAGCGCTCGTTGATAATGGAATAGAAACCGCTTATAAGCAAAGAATCAACCACGGTAACGTGCAGGTAGAGGATGATGGTGACTAAGTGAGGCCAGAACGCCATTCCCACCCATTCCCCAACCGAAATGATCCCACTGAAAACAAACAACGGAGGGGTAAACCGAACCGGCCCGAATTTGGAAAGTACCCGAGAAAAGGCGACAACAGCAATCGTCGAAAACACTGC
>JASFFJ010000094.1:0-15346 GCA_050124355.1 Desulfobacterales bacterium
ACTGTATCTGGTGTTGGAGAAAAAAACCCATGAAAAAATTTACATTGTAAAACCGATGATCGAAATCGGTCAAAAACTCGGATATCTGCCGGGCCGGATTGAGGAAAAAATAGAGCCCTATTCTCGCTACATTTCTGAATTGATGTTGAAACTCCATAGACTGCGGTCCGCCAACAAGGTGTTTGTCGAGACCGGAAACTACCCTCTCCAGTACAATTCAAAAATCTTTGAAATTCTGCCGTTGGCCTATATCCGGGGCATGAATATCGAAAATGCCGTCGTCATTGTCGACGAAATGCAGAATATGTCCAGAACCGAATGCCGGGCGTTGCTTTCAAGAATGGGTGAGGGGGTCAAATGCATCTGTTTGGGGGATATTCATCAGGTTGACAATCCCTACTTGAACCAGGAAAACAATGGTCTGAATTGGATCGTCAAAAAGTTCAGAGGCAGCAGCATCTATGCTCACATTGTGCTCAAGGGGGACAAATCCCGCGGCCCGATTACGGATCTGGTCATCAATTCCGGTCTCTGATTAAATTGAAGATCGAAGATTGAATATTTGCTGATTGGTTCCAGGTTCAGGGTTCACGGTTCAAAGGTTACAACTGAAACTGTATAAAATTACGCACTATATTGATCAAAATCCGGCATATCCGATTTTTATAAGCTGGTTGGGTGTTCTCCAACCCTGAACCGCTCAACTGAGTTATTATTAATTTTTCCGCCCGCATCACTAAAAAACGTCTCTTCGACCCAAGCAAGCAAATCTTCTGTAAACAACTATGTAACCGCTAAATTTACAGGCGGAAAAATTAGCAAAAAACAAATAAAATCTTAATCTCAACCTAATCACTACTCGCTACGATGACAGGGTATTCATAAGGAGGTGCTATGAAAACCTTCGTCAATAGTGTCACACACTGGGATAGTGTTTTCGCGACGGCAATTTTCGGTTTAAGCGGCAGGAGACTGCTGTCTTCCACCATGCCATGGATATCCCATACAGGCAACGGTTACTACTATCCGCTGGTTCCGGTCATGCTATTGATTTTCGACTCCCGCACGGCCTGGTCTTTTTTTCTTGCCGGACTGGTCGCCTTTGCCATCGAGCTGCCCCTGTATAAAGCGTTAAAAAACGGCATTAAGCGTCATCGTCCCTGTGAGGTGTTATCCCGCGTAAGTGGCCGTGTTTCACCCAGTGACCAATTTAGTTTTCCTTCCGGCCACACGGCGGCGGCGTTCGTCATGGCTACCCTGCTCAGCTATTTTTTCCCGCTAATGTCGATGCCGTTGTTTACCTGGGCCATTTTGGTGGGCTTTTCCCGCATTTATCTTGGCGTCCACTATCCCACCGATATTTTGGCGGGGATGGTCATTGGCCTGCTCTGCGCCTTGAGCGGTTTGGCCATCGTCGGGTGAAAGGTCTTTCAGAGGGCTTTGGAGGATGAGAATACTTTATGGGGTTCAGACCACCGGCAACGGTCATATCAGCCGCTCTCGTGAAGTGATTCGGGAGTTAAAAGACCTCGGCCACGAGGTTCAGGTGCTTTTTAGCGGCCGCAGGCCTGCGATGCAATCCGAACTCAAAGAATTTGAGCCCTATAAAAGATTTAAAGGGTTGACTTTCTGTACTCACCGCGGCCAATTGAAATATTTCAAAACTGCGATGCGGTTAAATATTTTCCAAGTTTATCGTGATATCGTCTCATTTGACGATTTTAGCTACGACTTGGTAATTTCGGATTTTGAACCCATCTCGGCCCGAATCGCCCGCCGCAAATCGCTTCCATCCATCGGGGTGGGTCATCAGTACGCCTTCATTCACGACGTCCCGCTGAGTGGCAGCAATCCCATAACACGGTTTGTGATGAAAAATTTTGCCCCGGTGGATTATCCGGTCGGATTGCACTGGCATCATTTTAACCAGCCGATTTTACCACCTATCGTTCCTCACAATATCGGCAACGGCTATCAAATGATCGCCAACAAGATCCTGGTCTATCTTCCTTTTGAACACATACAAGACGTCCTGTCGCTATTTAGGCGCTTTCGTCGGCATGAGTTTTTTATCTACCATAGTCTGTCCAAGGCCGAAGACCACGGCCATATCCACCTGAGACCCTACTCGCGTACCGGCTTTCTGAAGGACCTGATCGAATGCAACGGGGTGATTAGCAATGCCGGATTTGAACTGGCCAGTGAGGCCTTTCATCTGGGGAAAAGATTACTGGTCAAGCCCCTGGAGGGCCAGATGGAACAGGTTTCAAATGCCCTGGCAATTACCTCACTAAATCTGGGCATGGTGATGACACAGTTAAACGTCGCCAGCGTGGCTCAGTTTTTAGAGCGACCGACCGGCGCGTCCATCAAGTTTCCCAATGTAGCCCGAATGGTTGCCGACTGGATTGAGAGCGGTCAATGGGAGGATGTGGAAGGACTGGCAAAGACGGCTTGGCGCCAGACAGCATTAACTACATAGAGTGTAGAATGTATATCCTTCGAATTTCCGCGGATAATGGTTTATAAAGTCAAACCCATAGCGGTCGCATAAGCAGAGGCGGCTTTAATGTTTCGTAAGAGCGCGGCCGCTGGCCAAAAAAAGCATCCAGTCTGATCACAAAGGAATTCTAAAGAGGCGAATATCGAAAGAAGTAAAAACCTTAAATCTTCAATTTTCATTCTTCAATCTTCAATCCTTATAATCCCCAGTCCGCCGTCGATCGTAATCCGGTCGTTGTCCTGTATTCGTCGGGTTGCCCGGTGGACTCCCACAACGGAGGGAACCCCTAGTTCCCTCGCAACGATGGAGCAATGGTTGAGCAACCCACCTTCTTCCATAACCATGCCCCCTGCGATGCTTAGAATCGGTGTCCAACCGGGATCGGTATTTTTGGCAATCAGAATGTCGCCGGTTTGAATATCGACCTGAGCCGGATCGTCCACAATTTTTGCACGGCCGCTGACCCGGCCTGGACTGGTACCGATCCCCATGATCAGGTTGCCATGGAGGTTGAAATCATTTTCGGCCAGCCCCTCATTGTAGAAGGTAGCGACGTCAAATGGCTGGATGAACTCATTGTAGCGATATAATGCTTTTCGTTTGGCTTCGATATAGTCTAATTTTCCGATAACAAATGAAAACAAACTTCCGACCTGAGGGGGATAACGGGATATCCGTTCTCGCCGATGGCGGCAGAAGATCTTTCAGCTCCGAAGAGCGAAATTTGAGTGGAAGATAGGCGAGTCCGGTTTTGATATTTATACAGTTGATGTAAAGATAGCCGTGGATCACCTCAAGTGTGGGGCGGGTAACCGGGACACCCAGTATCTTTAAGACACGGGAGAGATCGAAACGGGGCGCAGTTTTTACCATATGATGGGCCAGAAAGGGCGTTAGACAATCTGCCCATAGATCATCAGCAATCTTGCGGGTCCAGAGACCGGAGGGAATTCGGTTTTGCCGATCATCGAAGGTCGTGATGGTGCGCGACTGAAGCAACCAGATTCTTTTCTGACCGTCAACAGCCCATTCGATATCCAATGGGATTTCCCCGTTGTGTGTCTCAAGATCGACGACCAGCTTGGCGATCTTCCGCCAGAAAGGATGCAAATGGAACATACGATCGGTCTCGTCGGAAATGGAAATTATATCGGGAGGCGTGGTCACGGTGACCGTGCCGTCTTCATTGACCACTGCACGGTAGGGCGAGAGGTGACCACTGACAAGGTCCTCAGCCAAACCTTTGACGGCCTCAATGACGATCTCCCTGCGGGCAGGTTTCATTGGGTTGCGACCGAAAGCGATACCGGCCGCGATCGCATCGACCATCTTTTGGATGACGACGGCCATCATGGGGGCATTCTTCTCTGAATCCGACAGATTTCCTGCTTTGATGTAGCTCTGAACGGTAACTGAAGCAACGCATCTCCAGCATGCCTCGATGTTGGATTTTAAATCCTCCTTTTTGACGACTTGCAGAAACGACCGGTATTGGCCGGCAAAGCTTTGCTTCTCAAGATCCTCCCGGGTTGCAGAAGAGCGTATAGAAAGTCCCTGCGAGATATCCTGGACAACGGTTGAGTTAAAGAGTTCTTCTGCCAGGCCTTCCGGCCAGCGTTGATTGACCTGGTAGTATTGATGGGCTTTCGTACTGATGGCCACCGCCTGTGGGACCGCAAAACCGGCACGAAACGCCCGCGCCAGTGCACTAAATTTATGACCCACAATCCGGGGGTCCAGGGCTTGCTTGTCTTCAAATCGAATTAAAAAGCCCATAATCGGCTTCCCTTTTAGATAGGTATCAATGGTTAAGATTGAACATAGGCCTCGCCGCCAAACTCTTATATGAGGCGATATTTGAAACGCTGGAGTTGATTCTATCCTGGGCCACTTTGCCTTTGTAGGTTGGGTTGAGTCCGCCTGAGGCGGATTGGATTTCTCCGCCTCCGGCGGACCAACCTACATTTTGCCGGTCTTATTGCGAAATGCGAAACCCAACAATAACCTAAAATTTTTTTTAATATTCTTCAAAGGTTAGGACAAGATCAGATTTTGATTAATTTTGGGTTAAGGCAGAAGCACGATTTTTTTGAATCGGCAGCGTTGCAGGAGGGTAATGTCGGAACCAGACAATCCTTGTGGATATGGTAGGCTGATTCACAAATTTCTAATCGGCGATTAATGTATTACTAACATCTCCAGCCTAAAAGATCGTTCATTGAACCTATATCAAAAGACAGCTTCAGACACCAGCCAAGGAAAAGGGTCCTTGGCCACGTCTGGGCAACAGAGCTGAATTTAAAGGAAATCACAATGAAACTCAATCCATGTTTGAATTGCACCAAAAAAAATCACAATAAGAACAATCCGGTCTGTCGGGATTGTGATCAGCGAATAGATTACGTTAACCACCTTGAAATCAAACTGAATGGAACTTTTTGCTATAGCGAGAGCAGGTCGGCATCGATCGTGGCGCCCGTTTCATTTTTATCCGGCGGGGCATTGTTGGATGTATGAAAAAAACGGTTCCTTGATAACTTTTAGCATCGCTGTTTGGATTATAATCGGCCACCAGACGAGAATCTGCGACCACCAGCAGAGCTGGGGGTATGGGGATGGCCCCTCGAAGGGGCCAGGACCACGCTCTGCTGGTGGTCACTGATTTGTGATATCTAATGCGATTGAGGCTGAGACGATCTAACAAAAACCTAACACAAATATCACTGTTTTTTAACAAAAAAGGATTATCGTTGCCTATTTTTAATCGATTGCGGATCGATCTGAGGGTTGCTCCTGACTATGAGCAAGAACAGGTTATTGACAACCTTTAAATTTGACGCCTATATGAAAATATATGACAACGAATACTATATCAAGTAAACCGGCGGATGCCCTCACAAGACGGTTAACCTTTTCAGGCCAGTGTCCGGGTTTGATTCAGAACCGCTCAATTTTGGTTATATTATGTCTCCTGCAACCTTGTTGATAATTCTGTTGGCCTTTTCGAGCCTGGCCTATTACCTGGGACGCCGTCAGGCAGTCACCGTCGGTGGTGGTAAGGCTCAAACCAAGAAGTTACATTCCCGTCCCACCTATTACGGTGCCTTGACAGCGATCTGGTGTGGAATACCAGCCCTGCTTATCTTTGGATTCTGGCTGGCATTTGAGTCCAATGTCATCACCCAACTGGTGATTGCGGATTTGCCTGAAAATATAAGACAGCTACCGGGCCCCCGCTTGAACCTGATCGTCAACGACATCAGAAATCTTGTCGGCGGCAACATCGTCTCCGGTGAGATTGATCCGACCATGCAGGCCGCTGCCGACCACTACCGCAGTCTTAAAGCAACCAGCAATGCGGCCCTGGCGGTCGTTGTGATTTCCATGGCGATGCTTGGCTTATTGTTTGTACGAAGCAGGATTCAACCGAGCCTGCGAGCCCGCAACATTGTTGAAAAGGTTGTAAAGATAATTTTAATTGCCTGCTCCACCATTGCCATCTTTACCACTATCGGCATTGTACTGTCCGTGCTGTATGAATCCATTTTATTCTTTAAGGCGGTCCCGATTACCGAATTCCTGTTCGGTCTCGACTGGAGCCCTCAGATGGCGATGCGTGCCGATCAGGTGGGCTCCTCCGGTGCTTTTGGTGCCATACCGGTATTTATGGGTACCCTTCTAATCTCAGGCATTGCCATGCTGGTGGCAGTACCTATCGGCCTGATGTCGGCTATCTACCTTTCCGAATATGCGAATAAAACTGTACGGACGGTTACCAAACCCTTGATGGAAATCCTGGCCGGGATTCCCACCGTGGTCTACGGATTTTTCGCAGCACTGGTTGTGGCACCAATTATTCGCGATACGGGGGGATTTTTAGGTCTGGACGTTTCATCCGAAAGCGCGTTAGCGGCCGGGCTGGTCATGGGGATAATGATCATACCGTTTGTCTCGTCTTTATCGGACGATGTGATCAATGCCGTTCCCCAGGCGCTTCGCGACGGGGCGTATGGATTGGGAGCCACGCATTCTGAAACCATTAAAAACGTCGTTTTTCCAGCCGCCTTACCAGGGATTGTGGGCGGTGTTCTGCTGGCGGTTTCCAGAGCCATCGGTGAAACCATGATTGTGGTGATGGCAGCCGGTCTGGCAGCCAATCTGACGGTCAATCCTTTGAAAACCGTCACCACCGTCACCGTGCAGATCGTTACCTTGTTGGTCGGAGATCAGGAATTTGACAGTCCCAAAACGTTGGCAGCCTTTGCACTGGGACTGATGCTGTTTATTGTCACATTATGCCTAAATGTGATTGCACTGCACGTGGTTCGAAAATACCGAGAGCAATATGAATAATACCGGCAAATCTGTCAATTTCACGAAAAACCCGGCGCGGACGATGGACATCGTCAACCATGGACTCGCCAAACGATATCGAGCTGAGAAACGTTTCCGGCGGTATGGCCTGGCGGCAATTATCGCCAGTATAACTTTCCTGTCTCTGTTATTCATCAGTATTATCGGCAATGGCTACACGGCTTTTCAGCAGACATACATTCAACTGGACGTTTTCTTCGACCAGGCAAAATTGCAAAAAGACGCCCTGGCGACGGCGGATTATTCGGGGCTGATAAAAAACACCTTACGCGACATGTTTCCCCAGGTCAAAGGCCGAGGCGAAAAACGCAGCCTCTATGGCCTGGTCAGTTCCGGCGCCGCCTTCCAGCTGCGGGATTTAGTCCTCAAAAACCCCGAAGTTATCGGTCAGACAGTGCCAATCTGGGTCAAGGCCGATGATGACGTCGATATGTTCATAAAAGGCCATATCGACAGGGACGTGCCGGAAGATGAACGCCGCATTTCCGATTTACAGATCAGTTGGATTGACCAATGGGAAGCTGAAGGAAAGATAAAGAAGAAATTCAATAAAACCTTTTTCACCGCCGGTGACTCCCGCGAACCTGAGTTGGCGGGTATCTGGGGTGCAGCGGTGGGTTCGTTTTTGACATTGCTGGTGACATTGATTTTGTCCTTTCCGATTGGTGTCGCCGCTGCTGTGTATTTGGAAGAATTTGCACCGAAAAATCGCTTAACGGATATAATAGAGGTCAACATTAACAATCTAGCCGCCGTCCCCTCTATCGTTTTTGGGCTTCTGGGCTTGGCGGTGTTTCTCAACTTTTTTGCATTGCCCCGCTCAGCCCCGGTAGTCGGTGGGCTTGTATTAACCCTGATGACCCTACCGACCATCATCATTGCCAGTCGGGCGTCGTTAAAGTCGGTTCCGCCATCTATTCGCGAAGCCTCATTGGGGGTGGGTGCTTCCAAGATGCAAATGGTCGTCCATCATGTTCTACCCCTGGCCCTGCCGGGCATGCTGACCGGTGCCATCATTGGTATGGCCCAGGCCCTGGGGGAGACGGCGCCATTGCTGATGATCGGAATGGTGGCGTTTATCGTCGATATTCCTGCCGGGTTTACCGATCCATCCACGGTGTTGCCGGTTCAGATATTCTTATGGGCTGACAGTCCGGAACGTGCTTTTACAGAAAGGACCTCGGCGGCCATCATGGTCTTGCTTGCGTTTCTGATTGCTATGAATGCAGCGGCGGTTCTCCTGCGAAAACGATTTGAACGCCGCTGGTAGTCATTAACCGTAACGCAAAGGAGGTAAATGTAGCATTTACAAAATTTACCTAGTCAACCAGTCAACCAATAATCTTTTCAACGAGGTCTGGAAGTAAGGAGGTGATGTTATTACTGGCCGTTTTTAGAAGTGGTTAAAATTCGTTTGCATTGCACTTTAAGGGAAATTGTTCATGATCAACTTTTAATTCAAGTCAAGGAGGAAAAAAAATGAAAAAGGTAATTGTCGTATCAGTAACCGTTCTGTTTATGGTTGCGTCGTTTGGTCTAGCGAATGCCGCCAGAGACTACATTAGCATTGTGGGTTCTTCGACGGTCTATCCGTTCGCCACCGTGGTGGCAGAACAATTTGGCAAGACCACCCAATACAAGACGCCCAAAATCGAATCTACAGGATCGGGCGGTGGACTTAAACTTTTTTGTGCCGGTGTGGGTGTCGAACATCCCGATATCACCAATGCATCGCGCGCCATCAAGAAATCAGAATATGACACCTGCCTGGCCAACGGCGTCAAGGAGATTATTGAAGTAAAGATCGGTTATGACGGCATCGTCATGGCTAACTCCAAAAAGGCCGCCCCGCTGAAGTTGACCCGTAATGAAATTTTTCTGGCGCTGGCCAAGGATGTTCCGGATCCCAACGGCGGCGAGAAGCTGGTTCCCAACCCTTACAAGACCTGGAAGGAAATTAATCCTTCTTTGCCGGACAAAAGCATCGAAGTCCTCGGCCCGCCGCCGACTTCCGGTACCCGAGACGCGTTTGTGGAATTGGTCATGGATGAAGGCTGTGAGGAATTTGAGTCTATCAAGGCTCTGGATAAGAAACAAATGAAGGCCGCCTGTCAAACATTACGGGAAGACGGTGGTTTCATAGAAGCCGGTGAAAACGACAATCTGATCGTGCAAAAACTTGAGGCCAATCCCAACGCGCTTGGCATCTTTGGGTTTAGCTTTTTGGATCAGAACATGGACAAAATCCAAGGCTCCTTTGTGGACGGGGTGCAGCCGGAATTCGATGCGATTGCCGATGGCTCATATCCGGTGTCGCGTCCGCTGTTTTTTTACGTCAAAAAAGCCCACATTGACGTGATTCCTGGCATGAAAGAATATCTCCAAGAATTCACCAGTGACAAGGCCTGGGGTCCGGATGGGTATCTGGCCGAAAAGGGAATGATTCCCATGCCGGAAGCCGAGCGGACCAAATTTAGCACCGCTGTACAAAAACTTGAAGGTTTAAAAATGGAATAATTGCATAAAAGGAAATGGATAATGCAGACCGGGTATTGAACATCCGGTCTGCTGTTTCCTTTTTGAGGGTAAATGAGATATGGATGCCCAGGTACAAAGTAAAATGAAACCGTACGAAGAGAAAACGCTGGCCAGAGTCAACCCCGATGATGAGGAGATCAAGGAAAAGGGCCGTTCCATGGTACCCCGCGAGAATCGCGAGACGGTTGGGAACATTACGGTCGAAAATCCACGGATGACCTGCCGTAACGTGAATGTCTACTACGGCGATAAGCAGGCCATTAAAAATGTCTCCCTGGACATCGGCCGAAATGAAGTGATCGCCATGATTGGCCCTTCGGGTTGTGGTAAATCGACCTTTATTCGCTGCCTCAATCGCATGAACGATACCATTGAAGGATGCCGCGTAACCGGTGAAATTACGCTCGACGATGAAGACATCTATGGTAAAAATATCGATGTGGTTCCGTTAAGGGCCCAGGTCGGCATGGTGTTTCAAAAGCCGAATCCGTTCCCAAAATCGATTTACGATAATATCGCCTATGGCCCCAAGATTCATGGACTGGCCCAAAATAAGGCCGAACTGGATCATATTGTCGAGACCTCATTAAAAAAGGCTGGTTTGTGGGACGAAGTCCACGACATATTGGGCCATCCAGGCACCGGTTTGTCCGGCGGGCAGCAGCAACGTCTATGCATTGCACGGACCATCGCTGTGAGTCCCGAACTCATTTTAATGGACGAACCCTGCTCGGCCCTGGATCCGATTGCCACCGCCGTCATAGAAGATTTAATCGATGAGTTGCGCGAGCAATACTCCATCGCCATCGTTACCCACTCCATGCAGCAGGCCTCGAGGGTCTCGCAACGTACCGCCTATTTTCATCTGGGGGACCTCATCGAAGTCGGATCCACGGATCAGATCTTTACCCGACCCAATCATCAGTTAACCGAAGATTACATCACCGGCCGTTTCGGTTAGGCCGTTTTTTGAAACGGAAAGGTTTTGAATGGAAAGCAAGCACATTGTAAGTTCTTATGATGATGATCTGGATCTGCTCAAGTCCAAGCTTCTGGAGATGAGCAGGGAGGCGGATGATCAAATCTCCAAGGCCAACCAGGCGCTCTTGAACCGCGACGACAGAATGGCTGATGTCATCATTGTCAGTGATGAAAAGGTTAATGTATTACAACATGAATCAGAGGAACTAAGTGTTCGAATCCTTGCGACCCGTCAGCCCATGGCCCAGGATCTCAGAGTTGTCGTCTCCTGCTTGAAAATGGCCTCCGAATTGGAGCGAATTGCCGATTATGCCGCCAATATTGCTAAGCATATATCCGATTTGGATCGTCATCTTGATCTCGATCAGCCGGTTGCCGCCATCAGTGAAATGGTGGTACTCGTAAAGAAGATGTTGTCGGACACGATGGCGGCCTTCGCCAATGTCGATGTCCAAAAGGCCATCGCCGCCTGGCACCACGATGATCAAATCGACCTCATCTATGCCGAACTTTTAAGTGATTTGCAGAAGAAAATGTCTGAAAATTCAGACAGCGTTAAAACTTATACCGGTTTGATATTTATCGCCAGATGTTGTGAACGTATCGGCGACCACATCACCAATATCGTCGAAAATGTCCACTATATCAAGCACGGTAAAACCTATATCAACAGCAAAGTTCCGTTGTCCTAAGACCAGTTGATTGTCTTCAAGTAAAATTTAAAGAGTGAAAATCTCCTTTTTAGGCTAAACGGCGACATTGTTCTGTGCGCTTCGTGACGATGCGAGTGTCTGAGGATCGCCAGGGGAGATTAGAGTCTTGCGCCTGTCGCGGAGTGTTAGAAATGATAAGACACCTAGTATTGATCGCCTTTATTATCGTTCTCAGCGTCAATCATGCCATAGCGCTAAGAGATGAGATCCGGGTCGTTGGATCTCCTGAAGTCTTGCCCTACGTCCAACGAGTTGCCCAGAATTTTACCCTCATCAGCAAATTCGCCGCGCCCTCTCTGGAGGTAACCGGAACCGGAAATGGATTCAAACTGTTTTGCGATGGTATCGGCTTTGAATACCCGGACATCAATGCCGCCTCGCGTCGCATAACGGATTCAGAGTTAGCGATTTGTCGGAACAATGGCGTTAACAACATCACTGAGATCGTGTTCGGGCTCGACAGTGTCGTCCTGGCAAATTCAAAAGCAACAAACCAGTATAATTTTACAACCGCTCAACTTTTCCGAGCGGTGGCGGCCGAAGTCGCAAATCATGGTCAGATCGTAAAAAATACGTCAGTCACCTGGCATGAAATCGATTCTGCCCTGCCAAAGATCGAAATCAAGTTGATGGGGCCGCCACTTGCTTCCGGGACCTTCGATGCTTTCGTGGAATTAATCATGGAGGCCGGTTGCCGTGATTTTTCAAAAATAGCCGATTTGTCACAAAACCGGCGGGTTGAGGTGTGTCGAAATGTGCGCAAGGACGATGCCTTTTTAATGGGCATCAAAAACGACGGCTTGATGGTAAAATGGCTGCAGGAGCATCCCGACGCATTCGGAATATTACCATTTTTGCTATGGCAGGAAAATGATGATATCATCGCAGCCAATCCCATCAATGGGATTTCTCCCACTGCGGAGAATATCACCAATGGCCAATATGAGCTGGCACGGCCAATTTATCTCTACGTCAAGACCAAACATGTCGATGCCGTCGAAGGGTTGCAAAAGTTTTTGTATGAATTCACCAGTGAACATGCCATTGGTCCCGATGGTTACCTGGCGGAAAAAGGATTTATTCCCCTCGATGACCAGGGCCGCAATTCCGCCCGCGATGCTGCCCTAAGCCTGGCTCCCATTTCACAGTAATCCCGCGCACCAAAGGCGAAGCCTAAGATTAGATTTTCTCTGGATAACCTAACAACATGGAAAGTAATACTTGACTTTCTTAAGTTACATCTTGTTTGGTTTCACAAAAAGGCTAAAAATAGCATTCTTGTGAATTAAAATGAAGTATCTCGAATTCAGAGAAGCTTTGCAAGACTTTACGATATTTTCAATCGATGAAATCAAGAAAATAGATAGCCGTTATCACAGAAGAAGATTAAACAATTGGCAAGATAAAGGATATATTAAAAAAGTAATTAAGGGTCACTATATTTCTTCAGATTTGGTAATAAATGAAGATATTCTTTTCGAGATTGCAAACAAGATCCATTTTCTTGATAAATTTTCTCAAAAGAAATTGAGCAAAAGAATTCATTTATTTTGGAATTATCTGAAAAATGCTTGAACTCGGTCTGATAGAGTCATTTTATCCAGAGTCATATCTAGCCTTCGGAAGGTTATTTTCTATAACTCCCCGAGGTATTTTTTTAATAGAGCTAGCACTGCCTCTAAATTGAAGCTACATAGCCATTGACAGCACGTCTTTAACTCTATCCACAAATGTCTCGGCGTTTTTCAAAGTGCTTTCGGCATCTTCCGGCGAAGCGTGATATTCTGCAGCATAATCGCAACGTTGCCTTAAATCGAAGGCATCGTGAAGCCATCGGGAATATTCCTTTTTAAAGATACCCAGTTTGACAAAATCCTTGTCGAAAAGTGCAATTGCACCGCTATGTTTCGAAGTTTCTTTCTTTCCCTGCGCAAGCAGCGCCAGCACCGCATAGAACATTGCGTAGTATGCCCGATTCACAGAGGGTCTGATCAAATTTTTATCCAATAATGTCCTTGCAGCTTCCAAGGATTCAACAGCCTGTTCGAGTCGGTAGGTAACTAACGCCCGGATGTTTTCGGTCATCATGCGCTGATTCCTTCGCGTAGAATATTGTTCACGATGGTGCTTTCGGACATAGGACCATTTTCGAATTGAACTTTATCTAAAAGAATTGTCGTAATAACACGATCGTTCGCAAAACCGACTTCCCATGCCATGTCGCGTATCCAGCGGTCTATTGTCTGATCGACTTCGCTTAAAACAATAAACATATCAAAATCGGACTCCCATGTCGCCGTTCCTCTTGCCCTGGAGCCAAAGGCCCAGACACGCGCATCCGGAAACCGCTCATGAACTCGATCGGTAAACTCTTTAAAAATTTTCCGATCCTCCTTGGTCATCATTTTAATTAGTCCGTCCCTTCTCTGTGCTTTATCGAATTGGTCAACCAACTTCATATCCAAACATATTGCAAATCCTGGAAGAACTCGGAATCCTTGACATATTGTAGTTGAATAACTTGAAATAATCAATAATGGGTTGGTATAGTTGATAAGATCGATTACATCGGGACCGATTCGGCATCGGTCCCAAGTGCGCATGGTCTGATGGTAACAAATCATAGAACCGTCTTGGCCCTATCAGTAATTTTTTGCCGGATTTCTTCACGTAAATCCCGCAGGGCCTCTAATTTTTCTTCATGGGCACCCGTTACCGGTTAGCGCTACGGGATCCCTATTGGGATTATATTTCCTCATGGATCTGAGCTGCAGGATCCTCAGGCCGAACACAATCAAAACACTACCGATCACAAAGATGTTTTGAAGTTTCTTTCTTTCCCTGCGCAAGCAGCGCCAGCACCGCATAGAACATTGCGTAGTATGCCCGATTCACAGAGGGTCTGATCAAATTTTTATCCAATAATGCTTTATCGAATTGGTCAACCAACTTCATATCCAAACACAATGCAAATTCTGCAATAAATCGGGATCTTTGACATATTGTAGTTGAAATGATGCCGTTTCCAGCCAACGGCTTGTAGAGCCTACACAGCCTGCGCTTCGTAGAGATCCTGGATTTATAAAGATAACTATCCTTATTTGATCCAGCATCGAGTATCAAGTATCCAGTAACTTGGCTCATATGAAACTACATGGAATGACAAATGACGATTGTCGATTGACGAATTGTAGATGTCGCTTCGCTCTGCGCTTTTAAAAGAAGTAATATAGAAAGAATTCCTTAATTCGTCACTCGTCGCTCGTCATTCGTTATTCGATTGTTCATAGTTTCTTTATTGATCAGACTGGCCGTTTTTTTGGCTAGCGGCGGTGCTCTTATGGCAATGGCATAATATTTAATGCTAATTTTTTTTCATTGTTAGTTCCCCAAAAGTCGGGATTTCCGTTTCACTCCAACCGGCACGTCCGGGTTAAGGTTCAAGGGCCTACACCACCTGACCCACTTGAACGATCTTCATGGCATTAGTGACGCCATAAAAGCCTTCATGATCTCCTTTGGTGATGATAGCCATATCACCGGTTTTGAGCAGATTACTGTGCTCTAAAACGCTGATGGCCTGGCGTTTTATCTCATCCCGCGAGCACCGAGTCACGTCGAAATACACCGGATACACGTTTCGATACAATGTCATTTTCCCAAGTGATGCAGCATGACGGCTCAATCCAAATATGGGGATGGCGGTGCGGATGCGAGACATCCACAGGGGCGTCGATCCGGATTCAGTCAGGGCGACAATTGCTTTGATATCTAAATGATTGGCCGCATACATGGCAGACATGGATATGGCCTCATCCACCCTTTTGAAGCGGCGATCCACTCTGTGTTTGGAAATGCGCGTGCTGGGCCGTCTTTCGGCTGCCAGGCAAATGCGCCCGACGGCAGTCACCACTTTTTCCGGGTGTTTTCCGACGGCGGTTTCACCAGAGAGCATCACCGCATCCGTTCCGTCCACCACGGCATTGGCCACATCAGATACCTCCGCCCGGGTGGGAACAGGACTTTGAATCATGGATTCCATCATCTGGGTCGCTGTAATCACGGGTTTATCTAAAAAACGCGCCTTTTGAATGATGCTTTTCTGAATTGCCGGGACCTCGGCGTCACCGATCTCGACACCCAGGTCACCGCGCGCGATCATTACACCGTCAGATGCGCGGACAATGTCATCAATTTCTTTGACCGCTTCGCTTCTTTCAATCTTGGCGATAATACC
>JASFFJ010000095.1:0-15211 GCA_050124355.1 Desulfobacterales bacterium
GAGCTTTGCGGAGTTAGGCCGATGTGGCCGATAACGCATACACCCGCGTCGGTGATGGCCCGGATGCGGGAAGCAATACGAACGCCGCCCTCCAGCTTGATGGCATCAACATCGGCTTCTTTGAGGAAGCGGATGGCATTGAAGACCGCATCTTCGTCCGAAACCTGATAGCTGCCCAGCGGCATGTCGCCTACCACAAAGCAGTTCGGCGCGCCCCGGCGAACGGCCTCGGTATGCACAATGCACTGGTCCATGGTCACAGGCACGGTGCCGTTGTAGCCGTAAACGCACATGCCCAGGCTGTCCCCCACGAGCAGCATCTCCATGCCGGCGGCTTGGGCAAACTGAGCAGTGGGAAAGTCATAGGACGTGAGCCAGGCGATTTTTTCGCCGCGCTCTTTCATTTGATACAGGTCGAATATGGAAAGTTTTTTGCCTGACATCTGTAACTCCTTTGTTTCTGGTTTATAAAAAATAGTTTGGCTGTAAGCCATTAAGTTACGACTATGAATTGGGTGCATTTTTGAAAGCCTCTTCCACTGGCAACCCCTTATCGGACTTGATCTCCGAAAATACGATATGAGTTTCGGTTCGTCCCACACCGGGCAGGGCGGCGATGTTTTCCTTCACCAATCGCCCTAAATGGTCAAGATTCACCGCCACGACGTGAAGCAGATAATCGAACCTGCCCGTGACGTGATAGCAGGCACGAATAAAAGACACTTCGCGAACTCTCTGTTCAAAGGGGAGGATGGCCTCGGTGGTGTGCTCACCCAGAGCTACGGTAACCATGGCCTGGACATTAAACCCCAGTTTTTCGGGGGCCAGTACCGCCTTGAATCCCCGGAAGCAACCCTGGGCCTCCAGACGACGGACCCGTTCAAGAGCGGTGGAAGCGGCCACTCCAAGTTCCTGGGCCAGATCGATGTTCCGGCGCCTAGCGTCCACCTGCAGGGCGGCCAGTATTTTTAGATCCAACGGATCCATGTTTTTCCTCTGAAAAAAACGAACTAAATACAATATAATTGTATTTAAAACGAATTATATTCAATTGTCAAGCATAAATACAAAATAAAAATCATTTTTTTCCCATCTTCCCCTATCAACTGAACCTCAACCTTGCAAAACATGCAAAAAAACATCTGAGAACATTCTGTTCTATTTTCTTGACAAAATTGGATCTTTTTGGGATTTGGAGGCCCAAGTGATAATCTGAATGTGTTGAAAAGAATGTTTATGTCAACATGAATAAAAACATTATTAAATTAAGCCTTTTAACCAGATTATTTCAGGATCTCAAATTACTGTTTCCTCTGATCAAAGACTATTGGAAAGGAACGTATAGGAAGGTATCAGCCAGATCGACTATCATATTTATGGTCGCATTGGCGTACATCGTAAGTCCCATAGACCTGATACCAGATTACATACTAGGCTTCGGTCAGATTGATGATGTTTTTATATTAGGCTTGGCTCTGAATTTTCTGGAGAAGGACTTAACGAAATACAGGGAGTGGAAGGATAAAAATGGTTAAATATGGAGTTGCTGGTATTTTTAAATTATCTTTGCTCCATAACCGCTTTGATAGGATGAACCCTGTAATTCTCTATACCACATGATTTTGACAGAAAAATTTTGGCGGGGTCTGATTGCAAATCGCTGTGGTGGTTTATTTATTGATATGGAAATTTCTTGTCCTTGTAAAAGGTATTCATTCGATTCAAAATACAATCCCTTTTTACTAAAGTTGCACATAATACCCTTGTGAAAAAAATCAGGTGGGCTTGTATCGTGCAGAATCGTGGTTTCACATGGAAAGCGTTCATGTTCCCTGCGTTCAATTTCAATAGCCATAATTTCATCACCTCTGATTCATCAAGCTAGCATATTTTAATTCTACCAAACTGTACGTTAGTTTTCAAATCCCCCTGCACCCTGTTTTCAAAGCATGCTTCCGTGATCTTGGATATTTTCGGTCAGGAGGTGATCGAACGGATACCAAAAAACGGCAAGTACGTATTTATCAACACCAAAACAGGGATGAAGCATGATTATCGGAAAGGGTTATTGAAAGGACTTTGTAAACATGCAAAAGTTAGGAATTTCACATTCCACGCTCTACCACATTATGGAGCATCACGGCATGCCAAAGAATGTGTACCACTCACGGACATTCAAGCATTGTTGGGACACCAAAGGGCAAGCAGCACTGATCATTAACTGCAGCCCCCCGATTCGTCAGTCCGAAAGGATCAGCATCATATCAGGATCATAGCAGTGTAAAGCACAATATCGGAGAGCATAAAAAAGTGAGGTGCGCAATGCGATCCTCCTCTCGAAATTATGTTCCTTGAAAGCGGGGGTACGTTGAACGTGGAAAAATACACCCCGGTTTTTTATGCTCTCGTCTCACAGCGATTTCAATGGCAAATTATCGATCAGGAATGTTTAAGGATTTTGATTTTAAGTTAGATTTTAGAAAGATACAAGCAATTTCAATTATTGGGGGCAGACATCGACCAACTGTTGCGGGAGGAGAAACTAAAGCGGCAAGTGCCACAAACCATTTGTTGTAGAAGCAGATCTGACGCGGTTTTCATCTTGCCTACTGCGTGATATTGCAGGAATTGGTTCCGCGCCTCGAGTCGTCAAGGAGCGCATTACATGCTACAGCTGAGAACGAAAACTCTAAATAATGAACTGCGAGATACATTTCATCAATCAAATGAATGAAATTAATAGCAATCACAGCCATCTGTCACCAGCTTGATTTTTAATGCAAAATGTGCGATGAATGCGGAAATTAATATTTATTCGTTTCAAGCTTTAACCTAAAGGAAGAGCGTATGGATGGATCATAAAACCCTTTTGCTACGTTTAGCTGAACTATGAGAGTAAAAATATCAGTGAAAAAATATGATGCTTTGAATTACGAATGCGATGTGCTTGGTCTGAAGTATGCGCAAGGATTGTCCGGTGTTGACTGGAAGGTTTTCGATATCCTAGAGAAAGAATACCCCCGTCTGGAAATGCGTATGCCTGCGCCTAGCAGTTATTATCTAACTAAATCCGTTTGGCCACTCAAGGCTAAGTACCTTCTCTTTGTAGGTGTTAAAACATTGTCAAAGTTCTATTATGGTGATATTAGAGATTTCGCATTCACGGCTCTCGCCTCATTACGCAAGGAAATGTTGAACGTTAGATCATTATGTCTTACTTTGCACGGAGCCGAATTTGGGCTTGATGAGAATGAGACGTTCCAGTCAGAGGTCATTGGCCTTGTTGATGCCATAACCAAAGGTGAGTATCCAGAGAGCTTGATAGATATTACGATAGCTGAGATTGATAATCGCAGAGCTGGTGTTTTAGAAGAGATCCTTAAGACCATATGTCCATCTGGCTATATTGAAATTGGAAATCATGATCAAGGTGTTGGGAAGGTTGACAACGGAAATTCTGGACTTGCTCCTAAAGCAAAACCATTTATTTTTGTAGCCATGCCTTTCGATGGTAGTATGGATGACATTTTTCATTATGGAATTCAAAGAGCAGTAATGAATGCAGGATTCCTTTGCGAGAGAGCAGATCTTACATCATTTACTGGTGGCATAATGGAACGAGTCAAGAAAAGAATCAAAGAATCCAAGCTTATTATTGCGGATCTTACCAATTTAAATGCAAATGTGTATTTGGAAGTTGGGTATGCATGGGGCCGCGAAAAACCAACTCTACTTCTCGTTCAAGATCCTTCTGATCTGAAGTTTGATATAAAGGGTCACCGATGCTTAAAATACAAGAAAATAAAGGAATTAGAAGACAGCCTTTCGAAAGAGTTTAAGAATCTTATACCAACATTATTGATAGACGAAGATTCTTGATGCTTAACTATGCCATCCACTGGATCGGCCATCGAAACCGGCCGCCCGGTGATTGCCATGATGGGGCTGTCGCTTCTCTCCAGGCCTCTCGTACTATATTGATGCACGCCTTGCCGATGCCCATGATCTTGTGAAAGAGCTGGAGGGCCCTTTTGACTTTGTCTTCTCAGACGCAGACAAAGACTGGTACAAAACTATTTCATGTTGCTCGCACCGAAACTTGAGGTCGGCAGCTGCTTTGCGGCGCAAAACGCATCAAATCGAGCAATACACGGTATTCGAGAGTTCGTGGACTACGTCACCGGCTTACCGAATTTTAAAACCAGCATCGATACAACTAGCCGGGCAGGGATTTCGATTAGTTATAAGACGGCAGAGGAGTAAGCGAAAACAATATGTTTGTTTCAATCGAGAAAACCACGCCCTCAGGGTATGGATATACCGGTTGAATGGTTGAATAAATGAGCGAAAAACGTCGACGAAAAAATCGAAAAAATTCAACACTATCTACCCAAAGGCCTTAAGGAGGCCCTCTATAGTAAAGGTTATGCAGGATGCGCTTACCGCTTATCTGACCTGGGACCGCGTGGTTCCTTGGAAGGTCTTGTCGTTGCCCGAGACGGATACCGGGGATTTTATTCCCATCGGGTACGGCTCCAACCAGCCTGTTTTTCATAAAAGGGCCATTGCCGGAACCGTTCTCTGGGTGATTACGATGCCGAGAGCCGAGATATCCAGACCACCTAAATGGTTCTTTCCCTCACTTGTGGCGCGTATACGCGTAAAGGGTATATACCACATCGGTGACTGTCCGAGTGAATATCGCTCTCCTGGCCTGGACCAACTGCTCCGACAATGGTGCTGGGTTGCCGTGAGTGATCATTCCGACAGCCGGTTCTTTGAGTTGAACGATTCTACTGCTGCTATCAAAAGTTTGCTGTTTGACGAGGATGCTGGCAGGGCTTTGGAGCGTCTTCCGGTTCGCACCCGTCGCAAGGAGTACGTCAAGCGGCTCCGCTTTATTCGTCGTTTCAAAAATGGGGCGTCGCGGTCAGAAATCGCCTTTCAGGGCTGTGTGCGCCAGACTGAAAGACGAACGGTGTTTATCAGCTATACCCACGCCGGCGGCCGGTCTGGTAACGGAGGCGAGGAGTTCGCGCTGAATTTGGCGGATGAACTGCTATGGAAAGAATTCAGTCCGTGGCTGGACGCCCTTGCGATTCCACTTTATAACCCCAAAAGAGAAGATGACTGCTCTCCTGTTAGGCTTGAAAGGCTTATCGCGATCGGGCTTCGGGAGAGCAATTTGGCGATTTCCGTCGTCACCGACGACTACACCTGGAATCTGGACGAATGCGAGATCAACTGGACCAAAAAGGAATATGAAAGCATCCTTGCCCGGAAAGCCATCGGAGGAAAATTCCACTGCGTGCAGATCATGCGCGGGGGAAACGAACTGCCAGGGTTTGACAAAGCTTTCTATCAGGATTCACCCACGGAACTCAGCGATGCGATCGCCGAATGGTATGACACTAGGTGACCAAGATGTACTAGGAATAAGTCCACTGAGAGAACGAAAAAAAACGGGGGAGATGGCCAGCATCCCACCCCATGGCAAATTAACGGGTAAGGTGCAAATCGGCGGTCGTGTGGTTGCCGCGGCCCGGAAAACGGCGCCAAATCATTGGACTGTCTTCCAACCGTGGCGCTTTCAATTAATAGTGGGCAGGGTTTTAAATTCCGGGCATGGATGAATCAAGTAATAAAATCTCCCCCGGTTTTTTTCGCTTTCGTTAACAAGGAGACCATTCCAAAACGGGGGCTAAGCCGCCTGTAAAAGGTTTTCCGTTTCAGGCGTCATGCCGGGATACCATTGACGAAATGTGTCTCGTAAATCTCCGTTCAGAGTTTGGACACGCACCTGGAGCAACAAGTGCGCTCCCTGTTTTGTCCAACGCATCTGCTGTTTTTTCACCATTCGTTTGCTGATCACCTCGTTTACCGTCGATTCTACAAATGCCGTTGAAATTTTCTCGCCGTAGCGGTAGGGGTACCCCCTCAGATTCGTGCATAATCGGGCGGTTGCAAAAAACGAAACATATTCTATGCGCACTCAGAAAGTGAACTTATAATATGCGATATTTTGGGCGATCGGGGTCTTAATAGCAAATGGCTAAAAAGCCGTTTTATTTCGACACGTTATAATTCTCTATCAAGACCGATCAGAACCTACAGCAGTCACATCCGCTTCTATAAAGCAATTTCGCCTATCAGCCTTTGAATTCATCTCTGCCAACATTTCATAAACAGTTGCAATGGAAGTGATTGAACATGGTCGGAATTAGAAACCCAATGAGTTTGGAAAAGTTCGTATGGTGAGGAAAGCAAAAAGTTAACCTGTTGATTTTTCAGCAAATGTCCTTCTCATCTGTTTAATTTAAATTATAATGAATGAGCAATTCCCATGCCAAAAAACACCTACCGCCCGATTATGCACGAATCTGAGGGGGTACCCCTATTCTGATATGTTTTTTCCATTTTTAGTCGCCTTTATCATTTCTCGAAGTAATCTTTTTGACTTCTTCATGATATTTCACCTGTTGAATAAACGTGGGCCGTCCGCTCAGTTGACCTTTCAATATACTTGATAAGGTCAATGAGCAGACTCAAACACAGTATATGGCTGGGACACCTCCCTTGCGTGCTAACCAATCTGAATGTGTTTGTACGCCACTTCATTCGATACAGACGAGCCATAGTGGTCTGTGCGGTCGAACCATGCCTGCACGATAACTTCGCTGCCTTTTTCAGCGTCGCTGACCAGGTTGAACGAGCCGTCACCGGACAGCGCCACCGTCTTCCAAACGGTGCGGGTTTGGTTATTCTCATCATGGAACAACAGTCGCACCCGTATTACCAGCGGCCCATCGAGACTCGGGCTCACTTCGGTATTGACCAATTTCCAACGCCCGTAGACGCTTAGGCGACCCTGATACCAGGTACCCCGAATCGACTCGATCGTGGTGCGGTAGCGCGGTCGGACATGGTAAAAGCAGCTACCCCAGAGTTCGTCCGCCTCTACGTCCCTTCGCCATGCGGAGAGCAGGAAGCCCTTGTCGTTATCACATCCCGGTTGAATGATGTCATCGTGTAGTATCAGCTTACAAGTGAAGACTTGAGCTTGCCCTGGCGGAATGATTGCCTCAGCCGGCGAGACCTCAAGCCTTGATCCGTACGGCAGGCCATCAGGGACTAGTGCAGCGATTTCTGGCTCTATATAGTCGTTGTGGACCTGCATCTGGAACTCGATGGGATCATAGGGTGAACTCGACAGGGCCTCAAAATCGAAAACGTTCTGTTGGGCGTTATTGTTTTGAAGTTTTACGTCGTCGCTGGCTAATGCCACTGTGTCGCCGGTTGCCGGGTCTACTTCTGATGGGATGGTCCAGTCAATAATTTCCATGCGCATGCACTGATGCACATTAGTGGAGCTGTCCACGTCCCAATCAAAGGCGGTGATCTCATTAGTACCAGCAGCTACTTCGCTGATGGTCTGAGTGCCGCGTTCGACCCAACGTCCGTCATCGCCGGATCCCGGGGGATCACAAACGAACCAACGAACCTTAACATCTTCGGCACTGACATTGCCAGCGTTGTGAACACGCGCAACAACGTAGTGATTCTCGATACCTGAGCCGGGGAATCGTACGGTTTCTCCTTGATCTGTAGGTGTACCGACCGGGTAAATACGAGGTACGTTCGGATCCGGATTGTCACCCGGCCAGTCGACCCAGATATCCGGACTCTTGTAAGACGGAACATTATCCTGAAAATACAAATCGATGAACTCCGCCTGTTCACGTTCCACACGCAGTCGGTACACAGGTATGGTTCCACCACGGATGGTGCGTGTGTCAGCCACTTCCACCCTGCAACCCTTGACAGGAAATTCCGGCGCCTGGGCGAAGTCCCAGGTGTCGTTGGTGGCCTGAAGTTCGTTACCATTGTTCAGGAGATGCACCGCACGGCGATAAAGCCCGTTTACAGCCCAACGGCGGTCGGTGTCGGGATCGAGCCCATTGGTGGCGATGACTGTCGGTTCGGGACTGAGATTTTGTGAGAACTGCACACCCTCTGCCCTGAGTTCGAGAAAATTGAGCACGCCTCCGTCGCTACCCAGGTGCAGTTTCATCAGCTGACCTATTGGCACACTGCCGCCAACTTCAGAACGGATGTCATCATGCATATTGCTATCCCAGTATTCAATCGGTGCCAACCAGGCTTCGGTGACGCTTAAACCGACCGGGTCGGGCATGGGCACATCGATAACCCGGCTCGGCGCTTCGTCTTCCGGAATCCAGCCAAGTTTCCATTTTGCCCAACCACAGAAATGGTGGAAGTTGCTGTTACCGCCGCCCATCATCGCCCAGGGGCTGACATACATAACGTCGTCCCGATAACCCTGAGCAGGGTAGAGGTCCGGCAGACCCAACGCGTGACCAATCTCGTGTGTCATCACGCCTGAACTGAAGGAGCTGAACTTCTGCCCGATAATGCGACTGGTGCCCATGCTGACTGGATCATCCCCTGGATTAGGGTTGTTTTGATCAGTCGCGAAATGGCTGCGTGCGAACATGCGCAGGCGGCTAAAGTCTACGGGACTGTCTGCGTCCCACTGGTCGGTTGTGGGCACGGATCCAGGTGGTGCCCCGACGAAACCGATCATCATTACATCGAAGTTGGCGAACATGGCCTCTGCAGCATTGCGATCCCAGGGACCCTGGGTACGTATGTGATCCAGTGCTGCAGTGAAGACATCGTCCGCAAGTTCCACCGAGTCACGCAAGGCATTCTGGTTGTTGGCGTTGCTCTCGCTTCCAGGTACCGGAGTGGCCGTGTCCCAGCCACTACCGGACAGACCGTTCTGGGACAGGAGTTCGATGTCCGCCCCGCCGCCGCCACGCTCGTTGGTGAGATTGATGCTTACAGTCAGCTCCTGTAGCGTGGTGTCTTCAGTGGACGTTACGGTGTTGTTGAAATAAGGATCTTGCTCTCCCGGACCTTCGCCCGCATCCACGCGTGCGGCAGATAAGCACTCGCGCAGGTAATTTGTAGTACCGCTCCGGCTATCAAGGACACCTCGGCGTACGGATGAAGAATAACCGAGTGCAACCATCCCATCCGGTAGGGCGCCACCTGGAACCGTGATGCTGATCTGTCCCTTTTGGACAAAAGCACCTGCGCCCGCTGGCGCAATGCGGTACTGGCCTTGAAGCACGCCGAACTCGCCGTCGTTATCATTTGTGCGAACCCGTCGGAAGACCACGTCCTGGATGGTCAGCGGGTTACCGGGCAAACTTGCCTCAGCCGCGCGGATGGCGTCCGTGACATGCGATCCGAGGGCATCGAGGAAGGCCGCAACATCACCGCCTTGATTGAGGGACAGGTTCAATGCATCGAAGGACAGATTCAGCACATGCGAGTCGCCTTCCTGATTGTCGACCGTGAGTTGCAGGGTTTCGGTGCCATCGAAATCGATGTTGACAGGAAAGCTGCCTTGATTGCGATTGGTCCAAAGTGCAGCAAAGGGCATCGCATAGTCACGGCTTGACCCAGTGCGCGGATTAGCCCGGAGGTTCATGGACTCTGTTCCGTCGAGCACTAACGGGTGAGCCCAATCTGCCGGAATCACTGCTTCAATGCCACCCGCGCGGAAATCCTCGTGGAAGTAGCTGGCTATCGCACGCGGTAAGACCAGCGGTGTGCGTGCGCCACCGAAGTTGTGCCCAAAGACGGAGAAATCGATGCCAAGCTCACCGAAGCTGTTTTCCAGGTAATAGTCGTCGACAACATCAAAGATGTTGGGTGTGATCTGGTCCACCAGCTTGTTCTGGTTAGGGTCACCAAAGTATTGGCCAGGCTCGACTACGGTAAATACACAGATATTGAGATGCGGGTTAGGCATGGCCCGCTGATGACGATGCCCATAATAGGTCACGGTCGTTGGGGGTGCCATCGGCGTGAGGGTAAAGTCCTCCGGAAACCGACCCGTGAGTGTCACGACGTAATCAGAGAGATCCCACACCTCCAACGAGCCGGGGTCAGTGAGATGCACAAGCATTCGCTGGGTCCCTATATGACCTGTGTCCACACGAGCCGACCTTTGGTGAAGCTTCTGCTCAAATAACAGGTTGAGCCTCGAGTCCAGCACCGCCATGCGGCGGTTACTCGCGGCGAATGCGATGACGTGATCGCCAACGCGCACCAGGCGCTTGACTGTCCAGGACAGTTTTGCCGAATGGCGTTCGCCACAAGGTTCGTCGTCCTCTGGCCGGCCTCCAGAACCACCACTAGGGTCACTACCACCTCCCGTTCCGTCATCCTCATGCGGGCGGCATGCGCAACCACAGCGTCGCAGCAGTTCATGGAGGACCTTGCATACCCGTGTCAACGGATCCTTTGAGTTTGCCGTGCTCGGTGGCAGCGCAACAGACATATCAAGCTTGTTCAACAACCCGCCTTTGCGAGCGACGACCAGATAGCGCCCATCGAGAACGGTCGCGGCGGTCACCCGTGGAAGCTCGAATGCTCGAACCTTTCGTTTGTCGTTATAAGTGGTCTCATCGGGCAGGATCAAACGTATTTCACCTGACTTTCTACCCAATATGATGTCGTTACGCTCCGCATCCAAGGCCGCAATGTCGTGGTCGAGGTCGAAGCTACCGATACTACGAATTTGACCGCTACGTCGATCGAATGCTGTCAAGCGGTAACCCGTTGACGACTTTGGCTTAGTCTGTAGTATAAGTTCATGGCGCAGGACGACCAGATCACGAATCGGCTCGTCCAATTTGTCACATAGCCGTAAGCAGCGAGGTCGTGTAGTGATCTCTTTACCAGTCCACTTCCTTTCCCTCTGTGTAAAGTCGATGGACCAGAGGCAGTTCTTTTCGTCGATGGCATAGAGCGTCAGTGGATTACGCAATCCAGCACGCAGTATACCAACCTCTCCATCGAGCTCCACCTCGGCCATCGGCTGGGTGTCGGACTCCATCGCAAGCAAATCATCGAACAGCCAGACGCGTAACGTCTTGCCGGTGGTGATCGCTACATAAGCGTCTTTCGGACCGAAGATCACGATTCGGGAATCTTTGAGATTACCGAGATCTAATTGATTAATCTTATCCTCATTTGTCTTCTCTGGACCTGGTTTGCACCAGCCGACGTGTTCCGTGGCCTTGTAAGGTAAGAATTTGCGGTAACCAGTTTGCGAGAAGTCCAATCTTTTTTTTCTGTGTATGTATTTTGAGTTAAACATAAACAATCTCCTTTGTCTGTGATTTGGATAGCTCTGCAGGAGACAAAAATGATTCCTGAAATCACGCGTGACTTAATCTCCATTCAAAGAATCAAGGTAGAACGGCCAGTTACTCGACCACCTGTCCCTCGCAAAAATTGAATTTATCCTGAAATTATTGACAAAATTTTAAATTTCTTATTCTCTATATCGGGTCGTGTTGATATCTACAAATTTTGTACCAGACGTCAGACACCTTGCTCATACTATCGAAAACGGCAGTTCGGGTTGTCGTGAAGAGCATCAGTGCTAGGTTCTGGTTGCCATTATCCAACAGATACAGCAATCAATATGCCACATTGCGGTATTTGACTTTTTTTGAATCGGTGAATATAAGTGATTGACATGTTAATATAATTCTGTTTGAGATAGCCTTCGAAGAGAAACTGTCCGGGAGATATGGGCTCAGTTTAATGTAAAGCGGATTTGCAGCTTTGGAGCTTCCGGTGTAAATTTGTTTGACACCCTGCGTTTCGACCCATTTCTAATTCTATGCGCCGCGTAACTCGGAAAGGATGTTGAAATGAAAAAAATCGGGGGAGATCTTGTGACAAAATTGTTCCATGCCGAGGCTCTTGAACCCACCATCTGTCATCTGAAAGCGTTGCAGTCGAACGTAAGTATAGTGGATAGAGGCCTTGGAAAAGAATTTTTTAGAGAGGAATTTGTGCAGGTTAGGATTATAATTTGGGGAGAAATCGATCGCATCTAACTTATTTTCAATAACTTATAAAACATCTGATAATAATAGTTCTGTAAACTTTCTAAGAGAAAATGACCTAAATATTTACTATTTCAGTAACTTATAGCCTGTTTTTATTAAATTTAGCTTTAAACTTTTGGGTCGCCTAAACGGCACCATTCTTCATGATGTTATGTATGGCTTCAATTTTCACCCATCGCCATTGCCAAATCTTTGACCTCGATTACTGATTATGTAAACTTTTTAAGAGGCTATTAATAGGTCCAACCTTCTTGTTAATTCCCTGCCCCTCGCATAAAGAAATCCGCATTATCCAAAAGCTTTTACTTTTATATAATCTGCATATCTACACCTGGGTTTTTTGAAATTGTTGATCCGGGCAGCCTCTTAGCTGAATTGGTGATTTAAGCAAGCGGCAACAATCTGACTCGAATTGCTGATTGAGTCACACTTACCGCTGCTCCGTTTTGTAACTCAGCCTGGCTCGTCTCCACCACCTCCTTAATGATATTGGCAACGTCTTTGCCTTTTAAGCCCTCAATCCGAATACGAACAACTGAAGGTTTGGATGCTTTATCCAAAGCCAAGAGCGAATAGAAATCCGAATCAAGAGTTATAACGATAAGATTGTCCTGACGGGCTTTATCAAGGATTTCTTTGTCCAGTGCAGTCGCCATGCCTAATAGGCCCACATGTTGGGCGTTGAGTCCGATATTTTTTAAATGAGTTATCGTTGACCTTGGAAGACCTTGATCCAAAAGGAAATTCATCAGGCGCACCTTAATTCTGCTACTTTGTCGTCCATAGTCGCTGCAGCAAATGCAAGAACTTGACGAAGATCCTCGTCTTCTAACTCCGGATATTCTTCGAAAAGCTCATTGCGATCCGGATACATGGCCATCGCTTCTAATACTCGACGAACAGTAAGCCTCATACCTCTAATACATGGTTGCCCGTTCATCTGGGCAGGATTACGAGTTATGCGGTCAAACATTTTTTCTTCCTTTTATAGATATTTGGGTAAAATTAAACAAAAAGGGTAAAATCCCCATTGGTTAAAATTGATCATTCCGAACTAATCATCCATTGAGCGGTGGGCAGTATCTTGCTCATCAACCCAATCTTCTTCTTCCCAAACCATCCCCTTTCGACCCGGAACCGTGCGGATTCGACCAGCCCTATATAATGAGCAAGATTTCGGACCATAACAGAACGTCTCAGATCGATATCGTTTGTGACTTGGGTTCCAATGATCGATGATCATTTCGACTGGCATCTTGCAGCCCCACATACAACTCTGGCACTTGGCCGTGTAGGTACGAGCGCTAAGTCTCCGATGACCTCTTTCACGATAGATTTCCAAGGCTGGTGGGGCACCCAACCACGGGGTAGCTTCATTCAAGTGTTTACCGGAACGTTCGATGATTTTAAGCCCGCTAGTTTTGTAGAATTCAACAACCTCCAATCGGTTATCAAGAACCGGAAGTGATTGGCCGCTGACTCTGTCGCCAACTCGAAAACCGTGCTTCGCCTGAGCTGCTTTGCCTATTCCGACAAGAAATTCTCCATTGTGCCCATCGATTGTTCCCTTAACTCCTAATGCATATCCCAAGTAGCTGTGGCTGCGTTGGTCGAATGACCGGTTCAACCGTATCCTGGGTTGCACAGATGTTAGGCTTCCTTGCCAGGAGAATTTATCAATATTCATAACTATGATGTCAACCAGATTCGTATTTATATATATATGCTAAGGATCTTTACGTCGGTGCATCCCGCATCATGGCATCCTGGACGACTTTCGGTAATACAATCGGCACAAAATAATCAGATGGGAAAAGGTAGACCTCGCCAGATTCATCAATGACCCCCACCAAAACCTGTTTCTTGGCATGATCCGACTCCCATTTTAGCCAATTGCTTTTGGACTAACCCTTTATGTTATCTTATGTTTTTATACGATACGTTCCGAATGTATAATTCAGCCTCATTATATACACTTTGATAAAATTATCAAAGAAAGTTTATATGAGCGCATTTTAGATGTTGGCGATATTTGCCGATCGTCAGTGTACTCTCCAACGACGGGGGGAGGGAAACACTACAGAAGGATTATCTACGCCTGTAAATTAAACCCCTTGTGGGTTTAAGTGGAATTAAGTTCGGGAAGGGATGCCATAGAAACAGATGTCGACGAATGATGGACGATCGATACAGGTTCTCACTCGGAATCGCTGATCTTAAGCACTTTTTTAATCTGTCTCATTTTATCACTGTTCAAAAATGAGACATTTTCCAACTTAATTAATTTGTTGGCGCTATTTTGAGATGGTGTCATCTAAGCGTTTATCACAGCCTTGGATTTCCCAGTTCTTGATGCGGCCAGAGCCAGATGCGGTTAACTTCCAATTAGGAATCTCAGTTCAATTTTACGTGGATCCTAAATATAATATTAGGTCGCTCTGTTTCCTGATAGCAGCGGCCAGTTGATGACCGCAAAACCATTGGAGTCAGAGGAAATGATCTGCAGGTGTTGTCATGCGTTCCTGCTTAAATCGTCCAGGAAATCGAGTGAAGCCCCAAAAGCCCATTGCAACATTAAAAGATCCAGTTGCTGAAGGCTAAGTTTTGACCTCAAATAGAATTTTCATGTGTCAAATGACATTACGTCTAAATTGGCGTGAAACGGAGGGATAGCGGTGGAAAATAGGGAAACCGGCCAGGCATTGGCAATGAGTAAAAGACCAAAACATAATCGTCATTTTTTGGATCCGCCCATGGACGAAAATCAAGCCGCCAATTTTTTGGGTCTTAAAGTGCAAACACTCAGAAATTGGAGATGCAAAAGGCGTGGCCCAAACTACCTTAAAATAGGATCCCGTGTCGGATATTTGCTGGAAGATCTCCAGAGATACCGACGCGCCCATAGAATTAAGCTCAATAATTAAAGTATACTTTTCATTGTTTCCTCCGCCACTGAGCGGACCTCAGGATGGCAGGTCTTTTTTAACCTGAACAATCCTCTGTCAGATCCATTCGCCCCCTGAATGGATCGGTGAACACGAATCAGTCGCTACCCCCAAAACGGCTTTAAGCTAAACCTTGGGCGAAAACGAACTGCAACGGCCAAGCCAAGCAGCAGAAATGTTTATTAGCGGCAGTGCCAAATCTAAAAGATCAAATCTCAAAAAAACTCCAATCTAAAATCAAATTAAACAATTATTAACAGGGGATAAATGCACCTGGTCTCACAGTGGGAGAGGTGTTTTTTTGTG
>JASFFJ010000096.1:0-15164 GCA_050124355.1 Desulfobacterales bacterium
CTTTGCCAAGCCACCCGGTCATATCAAAAATGCCGGTACCTTTAATTTTCCTGTCTGCTTTAAGGTTGTCAAAGGGGCCACGACAAAAAAAGTGGTTGATCAGGCGGACAGATCCCTTTTGCAGCCCTTTGTGGCGGCAGCCCAGGAACTCGAATCGGAAGGTGTTAAAGCGATTACAGGTAGTTGCGGATTTCTGGTTCTATTTCAACAACAAATTGCCGATGCCGTCAACATTCCGGTTTTTCTGTCAAGCCTGATCCAGGTTCCCATGGTGTACCGCATGCTCAATCAAAATCAAAAAGTCGGGATCTTAACGGCGAAAAAAGACAGCCTCACTCAGAAACATCTTCGCGCTGTTGGGGCCGAGGATATTCCAGTTTGTATTGCCGGCATGGATGAACAGAAAGAATTCTGTGACGTTATCATTGACTACAAGCGAGTTGCACTGGATTTTGGAAAGTTCGAAAAGGAACTTCTTTCCGTCGCAGAAGGGCTGGTCGGACAAAATCCGGACATGGGAGCGATTGTTCTCGAGTGTACGGATATGTCCTATTTCGCCCCACTGATTCAGAAAACCGTCAATCTGCCGGTTTTTGATATTATAACCCTCACCAACATGGTGTATCAGGCCGTTGTCAGAAAACCGTTTGGGGGATTGGCGGACACCAATGCGTGAAGATATTTGCAACCTAATTCGAAACGACATCGTTCATCTGAAGTTAAAGCCGGGTGAACCGCTCAATGAGATCAGATTGGCCAAAGAGCTACAGGTTAGTAGAACACCAATTCGAGAAGCACTTCGACGTCTTGCATCGGAAGGGTTGGTGACCGTTACACCCAATGTGGGTGCCAGGGTTTCAGAAATAAATCTTCGTGATTTTCGCGAGTTGATCGAATACAGAATTATCCTGGAGCGAGGCGTGGCCCATCTGGTCGCCGCAAATTCAACTGGGGATGACCTGCGCGCAATGCGTCAGCTACTTGCTAAAACTCAGTCCGAATCCACCCACAACCTGGACAGGTTGACGGATTTGGACTCCGAATTTCATTTAATCATTCGCCGGGCGGCTCATAACCAGTTGCTGGAAAAGCAAATGGAGGTTGTCCAAATTAGATTTACCTGGCTGATGCGTGCCTATCATTACAAGCCCCACCTTGTTATGATTAAGATTCCGGACATTATCGAGGCAATGAATCAGCGGGATGCTGCAGTTCTGGAACGGATGCTGGTCGAACACGTTGAGTACTTTGTTGACAGATTGAGAGAAGAAACCATGAAAAAATTTTGATTTGAGGCTGAATTGGCTCGACCAATCCAATTTCTTTTGCCGAACCGTCGCCAATCTTTCTTACCAGACATCATAATGGATTTGACTTTACGTACCGTATTGATTAATGGAGATCAGAGAAAAAGTATGACTGCTCCTATGAACGGCTCTATAGAGTACTGGTCAAATTTCATTATTAGGCGCTATCACTAAACTGAAAAAAATCAAAAGGAGGAGATTATGTTACACAAATCATTCTACCGTCTTTTAGCATTCTGTCTCATCACAGCCGTCTTCATCGCCGGACAGGTCGCTAATGCAGGTGAGATAACGCTGCGATCGATGGAGTCCAAGGCCCTTTCCGCTAGCTATCCCTTCACCATTTACCTTCCGGACGGTTATGAATCAGGAATCTTAAGTTACCCCGTGCTCTACCTGCTGCATGGTAACGGCGGTAACGAAAACAACTGGATCGTCAAGGGACACATCCGCTCGACGGCGGATACGCTGATTGAGGATGGTCATATTCCACCGATAATCATCGTCATGCCCGGCCATGGCACCTCGTGGTGGGTAGATGGCAACAATGAACCCGCAGAGACAGTGCTGATTAAAGAACTGATCCCCTACATCGACGCAAATTTCCGTACCATTAAAGCCCGCGACGGTCGCATGATCGCGGGTCTCTCGGCCGGCGGCTATGGTACCGTCAATGCAGTTTTCAAGTATCCCGAACTTTTCGCTTCATGTGCTGCAATGAGCCCGGCTGTCTACGTACCGGTACCGCCCTCACACTCTTCGGCAAATCGCGTGCCGCCGTTCCAGAAAGACGGTAAGTTCGATCCGGAAACATGGGAGCGGCTGAATTATCCGGCCAACTGGGAAGCCTATAAGGCGAAAAAAATCGTCGTGCCGATGTATATCAACACCGGTGACCACGACACCTTCTCGATCGCCTATCATGCGGCTCTGCTGTTTCAGAAACTTTTCGAGTTCCAACCGAAAATGGTCGAATACCGCGTGATAGACGGCGACCACGAATGGAGGATATGGCGTGACACAATCGGTGATGCACTCCAATACATGACTGGTTTCGTAAGCCAACCGCAAATAGAGAAGCCTTAGGGATCACGAAGAACAAGTTCAAAATTTAGGCGTTGGGCCGCCCGTTTGGGGGAGGTTGCGAAAACACAGGTAAATTTCGTAATACCGCCGGACGGGATGTATCAACATGTCAAATGGTTTGGATACCTGATAAACGCATCAGCCAGAAAAAAATGACCAGAATGAACATAAATATGCTAATTGCCTGATGTTGCAGAAAGGAGGGAAACTTCCCCGGCCACACGTAGAGGAGCATCAAAGTTAATAGTGGCATCGAAAACAAATTGTAACCAACTGCGGCGCCGGGTTTGAGCTGGCCAAGGCTTATCATCGCGCGCGTCATGCCACAGCCGGGACATGCAAGCCCGGTAATGGCATGAAAGGGGCAGAGCGATTTAGCTGGAAGGTGATTAATAAAATCAATCTCAAAAAGATGAAGAAACACACCAGCGGAAAATATGGCCGCCAAAATAAGTAATACCGAAATTCTTAACAATTTATCTGCAGTAATTTTATACAGGAGTGTTGGGATACGAGAGTACATCATTTATTTTGTTGATTTCATTTTGATGGATGCAGTCAACAACGATGGAAAATCCAAGGATGGTGACAATGACGCTCAACAATGGGAGCTTGTCAAATACGTCCCGCTTCAATAATTGCTGGATTTCAACAATGGCCGCGCCCATCTTGTACTGGTAAAAAATATGATAAATGCCGCAGGTCAGAATCGTGAGAAGCAGCCAAGTCCAAAAAGAGAATTCTCTTCGCTTCAACAGGATATTGCAGGCCTCCATTTGTCGATGGTTCCAGTAAATATTAAAAATACCGCAGGTTAGAATCGTTAAAATAAGATAAAGGGGAATATTTATATGACTTTTAGGCGTTATCGGCGGGGCAGGAGGTTTTGCTCCGGATGGCACCATTTATGCCTCCTTTCTTCAACCTAAATTCAGCGGTTACCAACTCTGTCTTCCAGCGTCTCACCCGAGCAGTTTGTCAGGTAGCGCCTAAGGCGCAACCTGACCTACCAGCCCTAATTTCAGAACTACTGATATGCCGTAATATCGGATGCAACAAAAATTTCAGAAATCGCGTCAATAGAACTGAATTTGGGCGAATCATTCTGAATTTAATTTTTTATTTTGGTTCTAAAACCAAAATAAATGAATTAAATTTTAAAAACCTTAATCCAGTCATCAGCCCCAATACCGGGCAATTCGAAATTATCCTGTTTATAAAAGTTGTTGACCACTTGGACCAGTTGCTCGACGGCAGCACCTTCGATCGCCATGGCCAGACGTTCCACGATATCCTTGGGGAAACAGAAGTAGTCCCCCGAAACAGCAACTTCATGGTATCGTCCATCCTTGACGACAAATTCAGCTCTGATCAAGCCGCCGGTTGCCTTATGAAGTCGCTGGACCACTTCAAGCCCCGACCTGACTTTTACAACCCGTCCGTTGACCTGTTTACCCCTGCGGTAAAGCCAATCATCACCCATCATCTCCAATTTCAAAGCCTGCATTTTTTTTAGCAACAGACTGTCTTTTCCTGATGGCGTCATAGGGCCCAACAGCTTCTCGAATTCCTCAGCCAGCATATTATTCAATCTATCTTCATCCCATTGCCCGGCTTTGTCTTCACCGAGTTCCCTGCGAATTGTACTCAAATTTTCCTCGATGGTCTTTTTGACCTTATCTCGGAATTTTTCATCGGGAATTTTCAGCACCCTTGCCATGGTTTCATAATCGAAATCCAGAATGAGGTTACCGACAAACACAATGCAGTCACCGATCTCCCCGGCACCGGTTCCCGAAATTTTACGGTTCTGGACAACCAGATCATTGATCGGTTTGTATTCCGCCTGGATGCCAATTCCACGGTGAACGTCGATAACAGGTTGTAGAAATTTTTTATAAAAGGCATCGATCCTTTTGGGTCCAATGGGATTGTCGCGATTCAGAATTAGATGAAAAAACAACTGGTTACCATCCAGGAAAACAGCCCCGCCACCGACTTCACGGCGAAATAGCGGAATATTGTGTAATTGGCAATACTCCAGATCGACTTCTTGTTTCACATCCTGGTGATAACCGATACACACATAAGGAGTGGCTGGTGAGACAAGGCATAGCGCTTCTCTGCCCTGCAAAGCCAAGGAATGATAGATCAGCTGTGTTTCTTCCCAGGGGATCGTTCCTAAATTAAATAATTCCACGTTGATCGTGACTCCTTAATTAATCCGCCTTCGTCGCATGGCTTACTTATTCTGGATTCCGGCTCTCCGCTCCGCTGCGGCCGGAATGACGAATTTAGCTGCAGGCCGGAATGACGAATTTAGTTGCCGGAATGAAATCTCTCCGCGGCAAGCCGCTGAGTATCATGTTTTTAGGATTTAACTCACTTTTATCGCAGCAAACTGCGGGGAATTAAACCCAGGAGAGATTAATAATTAAGGTAGCTTTTACATTTCTTAATTTTTTCCTTTTATTCTTTCCAGCAAATTCAGAACTCTTGACGTGTCGTAAATTTACGCATTTTTTAACTACAAATTTTGTAGGTTCTTTAGATATCAGGGTTTCCCGAGAAGTTTTTCCAATTGGGGTCAGGAGCCCTGAAATAAGGATAATAGGACAGAAGAAATAAAGTGGCTGAAACCATTCAAGTGATCAAGGCTTTTTGAACCAGTTGAACAATGTCCAAGGCCTCGAACTTTAATTTATGACGCCTTATGTAAGTATTCATAGTGCGTACACATTGCTGGCAGGCGGTTACCACGGCTTGGGCCCCTGTTTCCAAAGCTTCGTCGATTTTGGCTTTGGCGATCTCGCCGGACAATTTATTGTCGATCATTTCCAGATTACCGCCGCCACCGCAGCACAGACAGTTCTCACGGTTGTGAGCCATCTCGACCAGTTTAACGCCTGGAATGGCACGAACAATTTGTCGAGGAGCGTCATACTCCTTACTACCGCGTCCCAAATCGCAAGGATCGTGAAAAGTGACGGTTAGATCAAGCGCTTTCAACGGCAATTGTCCTGCTGTGATCAATTGATCGATATATTGGGTGACGTGGTAAATCTCAAGTTCATGCGGATAGTGTTCGCGCCACATCTGATAGCAGGAAGGGCAGGCAAATACAACCTTGCGGGCACCTTTCGCCTTGACCGCTTGGATGTTGTGCTCAATATTATCTTTAAGGTGATCACGTAGTCCGGCACCCAGCAGGGGAAACCCGCAGCACCACTCTTCTTCGGCCAACAAGGTAAAATCCACCGCGGCAGCATCCAGAACAGCAGATAGGGCCATGGGAATCTGCTGGGCCATCGGGAAATAGGCTGCCACACAGCCGGTGAAATACACCACTTCGGCCCGGTCTTTGACGTAGCCATGGTCCGGCGGATGTCGCAGGTCTTCGACCCAGTCTGCCCGCTCTTCATTATCTTCATCAAAAACATTATGGCTGCCGGCCACGTTTTTCCGAATCATATCCACTTTTTTAGGGTAGGCTGCTGAGTGCACCAGATCCTGGCGCAGCGACAGCCAAAGATCGCGCAGTATAATTCCGGACGGACAGGTCTCCTGGCAACGACCGCAGAGCGTGCAACGGTATACCGTATCGCTGAATTGTTTCAACTGATCTTCCGCCAGCGTTTTTCTGCCAAAAAGTCTGCGCCATATTCCCGAACGGGATCGCAGAAGTTTACGAAGCTCTGCCAGTCGATAGGCGCCTGACAATTGTCCATCTTTGGTAGCCGTCACCGCTGGGCAGACATCCGCACACAAGCAGCAGTTAGTGCAAGCCTCGAGCTGGAAAAGCTCCTTGATGCTGTAATCGCTTTGAGACATACTTATTCCACTGAAATACTTCCCTTAGGATAATACAGCCAGCATATTAATAAAACTAAGGTTAAACGGTTCAGAGTTCAATGTTCCGGGTTGAAAAACTCACAACCAGCTCTTATTGTAAGGGAAGCTGTCTTCATCGGTGTTACTGAGCCTAGCACCCAATGGGTGATTTCGGGTACTACAGATCTTCATAAATATAGTTCGCAGTTCCGAGCAGTTGTAACCTTTGAACCTTGAACCCTGAACTTAGAACCGATCAGTTTAGGTAATATGCAAACCAACACCTATTCTTTGGCATATTTCTCAATATCTGCTAACACCCACTTTTCAACGGCCTCCGGCCCGTGAATCAGATCGTTGATTTCAGCCATGTCGGCGGGTTTGACGACAAACATCCAGCCGGCACCGTAGCAGTCTTCATTGATGAGGGCGGTGTTGGATTCCAGCTCTTCATTACTTTCGACCAGCTCACCGTTGACCGGCGCAAACACTTTTCCCAGCCATTTACCGGACTCAACCTGAGCAAACTTTTTACCTTTCTTCAGCTTCTTGCCTTCAAATGGAAGCTGTACGTACACTATTTCTCCAGCCATTTGTTGGGCAAAATCATCCATACCCATCACCAGGTTATCGCCATCTACTCGCACCCAGTAATGGTTTTCTTCGTAATAAAGTTCGTCCGGCATGTGGTAATCCTGGATTTCCATAAGCTTTCCTCCTTAATAAATTCAAAACTACTGAGATATCGTAAAATCTGAGGCAACGCAAATGTCTGTGGTTGCGCTAACAACAAAGGCCTTATAGCTTCCTGGCGTCGTCTGCTGCATTTATCGCCAGATTGATCGGCCCAATGATCATGTGAAACATGCGGCTGAAGGGAAGATAGATCACGAAAGCGCCCGTGAGGATGGCGTGAAAGTACCAAACATATCCGTATACTCCGGTCAGCGAAATGCCCTTCAGCATCCTGCTGATCGCATCGCCGACAAATGCATAGGCAGCCCCGCCGGGACTACCCGTCATTGCCATGCGCATACCTTCCAGAATAAATCCACCGATCATAATACCGCCTAAAAGTGCATATGCCGGCCAATCAGCCGCAGGTAGTCCGGTGGTTGAATCAGCAAACCGGCGTTGTTGCCTGCGAATGAGAACGCCAATAACGCCTAATATGACAATCAGACCGCTCAGGTCAAACAAAAAGGCCGTTAGCGGATTATTTTTGTCTAGCATTGCCCAGGTGCCGGACCACTGGGGCCACCCAAGCGATGCGATCAATCCAATCATTCCCCACAGGAACCGGAAGACAAATGGATAAAAAATCATTGCATGCAACACCCATCGTTCCCTGGAAACGCTAAATAATCGGCGTTGCAGAAGACCATCCATTACCAAACTTTTAATGATAACAATAATTCTGGTAGAAAATACAGCTTTTAGTATGGCATTCAGCAATCTAAAGAATTTTTGGACAGGCGAGATGGTATTTATCCCTCCAGACAACCAGATGGATCCGACGCCGAGTAGCCCCATCCCAAATAAGAGCAGTGTCGAGACGGTGATGGTATCTCCCACGGTAAAGGTAGCGGCATGACAGGGCATGCAGATGATACTTTTGGCCGGAAGCACCATGGCCGCCGCGCCAATCAAGTTGTTTTCGTTGTGGCAGCTGCGACAGGATTCATCTTTTAGCGGAACTTGCATCTGGTGAACTGGACTGATTCGATTGGCATACTTTGGTTTGCGCCAGCCAATGGTGCCGCCGGATTCCCTCACCGGCGTCACGGCCTTGAGATGACAGACTCCACAGGAAACTCCGGCATGGGCATCATGAGCCACTTTTTCGTCATGGGGAAAATGGCACTGCCGACAGTCTCCGATCTCCTGATTACCATGACCAAATTCTGCCGCGTTGGGGTGGCAATCCAGGCAGGTGACATCCACATGAGGTGATGCTGCGTATTGGCTCGGATCGATCAGTGGATAGGATTCGGTCTGCTTTCCTTGACTTAGACCATCGGAACTGTGGCAGTGCAGGCATAAAGCGCCAATCCTATGATCGTTCTGCGGATCGTCCTTGTCAACGGCCAGATGACATTGCAGGCAGGCCTGATCTTCGTCAGAAAAATCCGGTAGCTTGGCCTGGAATTTGTGGCATCGGCTGCATTTTTCCGTTGCCGGTCGACTGAGAAACGGCTCGCCGATGTCGTCGTCTTCTCGGACCTGATAATGAGGATCGTGGCACTCAGTACAGTTTTGAAAACGCTGCCACAAGGTTGCTTCCTGTCCGCCGTGGCTGCCCTCGCTGATGTCATCGGTGACATCCTCGTGACAGACGGTGCATTGCTCAAGCCGAAAAAAGTCTTTTAAGGTCTTATTGACATCTGCCGGGTTCGGATGGCGTTTCCTTTCACTGACTCCTTCGTGGCAATCTTGACAGGACAGTTGGCCGTGAACGGATACATGAAATCGTTCGCTATCGATCAGCCAGCCAGCTTCAGCAGTAGTTGAAAACCACAGGAGTATAACTGTCAACATCACTTTTTGGGTAAGTACAGAGCCCATTAATCACCTGGATTTTGCGCGAGTCGGAGGGTGAAAATTAATGTTTGAAAGTGGTCTACTCCATCAAATTTTTCGGATTTTCAAGAAAATATTTTATTTTGTTCACGAAATGTGACCCCAATACGCCATCAATTGCTCGGTGGTCCACCGATAGCGTCATGCTCATGGTATCGCGGACAAGGAAACTGTTGTCTGATGCAACCATGATGTTCTTGCGCACGGACCCGATCGCTAAGATGGCCGCCTCGGGCGGATTGATGATGGCGATGAAATTGTCGACATCGAGCATCCCCATATTGGAAATGGTGAAAGTCCCTGCAGTCAGGCTAGCTTGTTTGCCGGCCTTGGCCAACTTGACAAGTTCTTTGGTTTTTTTAGCAATACCTTGCAATGAGAGCGTATCCGCTTCGGGCAATACAGGTACGATCAAGCCGTCATCTAGTCCCACGGCGACACCAATATTAATATCTTTCAAATAATGGATATTGTCTTCATCGATTTTACAGTTGACTTGAGGGAATCTTCCCAAAGCAATCGCCGCCGCCTTGACTACCATGTCATTGATCGACACGCTGATGCCGTTATCACCCTTCGTGTTGTGTTCTTTTTGTTGTTGAATCGCATCTGTCATATCCACTGTCACGGTCACGTAAAAGTGCGGGATCGTCTGCTTGCTCTGTTGCAGACGCCGAAAGATGGCCTTGCGTTTCCGTGTCAGCGGGACGGATTTACCGCGAATATTGACGGCGCCGGCCGAGGATTTTGATGATTCGTACGGTGCCGCCGCCGATTCGGGAGGTAGCGGGGCGGTCTCGATGTAGGCCCGGACATCTTTTTCGGTAATTCGGCCTTTGGGGCCGGAACCTTCAACATGCGATATATCAATACCTTTTTGATCGGCGAGTTTCCTGGCCCGGCCGGATACTTTCACCTGGCCTTTGCGACCTCTGCCCTTGACCGCCACTTTCTTTTTCAAAGCGGCCACATCGATACCGGTGACCTTCTTATCTTCAACCGCATCTTCTTCGTCTCCAAGTTCAACACTTTCTCCGGCAGCGCCCACGAGACCGATAGTTGAGAACACCTTGGCCTTCTGCCCGGCCGGTACAATTATCTTCAACAACACCCCGTTCGCCGGCGACTCCACTTCGAACACTGCTTTCTCGGTTTCCACTTCACAGATAACGTCGCCCTTTTTGACTTCGTCACCTTCGGATTTGAGCCACTCGACGACTCGACCTTCCGTTAAATCCTGTCCGCCCTGGGGCATGATGATTTTTTCGGCCATCTTCGCGCCTCACCCGACACTTTTATCTATTTCAGTCATCTAATTTCTCGCCTTTAAGTGCGCTCATCCCTCAATCTTAACCCTTCAAGCCCCCTAACCTCAATCTTTTTATATAACCCAGAGGATGCATCACTGATTTTATCAAAGCAGTTCCAGTATACCCTCAACAATTTCCTCCACCGTTGGTGTGCAGGCTTTCTCCAGTTCCAGGTTGTAGGGGATCGTCGTGTTCTTACCGGCAATGCGCATCACCGGCGCGTCCAGATCATCATAAGCTTCCTCCATGATCATAGCTGCAATGTCCCCACCGACGCCGCCGCGCTTGACCGCCTCGTACACCACAATCGCCTTTCCTGTTTTTTCAACGGAAGCCAGAATAGTGTTTTTGTCAAGAGGAGTTAGGGTTCTAAGATCCACGACCTCAACGCTGATACCTTCCTCAGCCAGCAATTTGGCCGCTTCCAGGCATTTCAAAGTCATATAGGAGTAGGTGACCAGTGTAATATCATCGCCCGAGCGCTTGATATCCGCCTGGCCGAGTCGGACGATAAATTCCTCTTCCGGCACTTCTCCCGTCGTCATATACAGCAACTTATGCTCGATAAAGATAACCGGATCGTCGTCCCGTATAGCCGCCTTTAGCAACCCCTTGGCATCATAGGGAGTCGATGGCATTACAAGCTTAAGACCCGGAATGTGATAATAAAGCGCCTCCAGGCTTTGGGAGTGTTGACCGGCCAGACCGTTTCCAGCACCGCCCTGAGTCCTGAGAACCATGGGGACTTTGCCCTGTCCGCCGGACATGAACTCGTATTTGGCCGCCTGATTAATCAGCTGGTCCATCACCAGGGCAGTGAAGTCCACGAAAAGAATTTCAACAATCGGACGCATTCCGACAAGAGCAGCGCCCACAGCGGCACCGGTAAAAGTCGCTTCCGATAGGGGCGTGTCCACTACCCGTCCGGATCCGAATTCTTTTAACAACCCTTCGGTTACTTTATAGGAACCCCCACGACCGGCGATGCCCTCACCCATGATAAAGACAGTCGGGTCTTTTTCCATTTCCTCAATTAACGCCTGCCTCAGTGCGTCACGATACATAATCTCTGCCATACTATCTATCCCGTTCCATTGAATAAAGTCATTCTTGAATACTCGCCAAAAATTCCTCGACCGATGGTTCCGGACTTTTTTTGGCAAATTCAATGGCAACTGCGATTTCTTCGTCGACCTGTTTCTCAATTGTTTCTGCTATCGATTCGGCTAATTTCCCGCGCAGCATCTGCAGCGGATCCCGACCCTTCCATTCGGCCAAAACGTCTGAATCCATATACAAGCCGGGATCATTTACATGATGACCACCATGGCGGTAGGTGTTGGCCTCGATCAGGGTGGGGCCCTCACCGCTACGTGCTCGTTCAACCGCTTGTAAGGTTTCCGTGTAAACCGCCACCGCATCATTGCCGTCCACGCAAATTCCAGGGACACCGTGAGCGGGTCCGATCTTAGAAAGCTCGCAGCATCCAGCCGAGAACTCAACCGGGGTGCTGACCGCATAATGATTGTTCTCGAGCATAAAAATGACCGGTAGCTTGAATACCGCAGCAAAATTCAACGATTCCCCGAATACACCCTGGTTCGAGGCGCCATCACTGAAAAACACGACAACGACCTGACTACCGCCTTTAACTTTGATTCCCATAGCGGCCCCGCATCCGATCGGTATCCCGGCGCCGACAACTCCGTTTGCGCCGAGGTTGTTTGTAGCTTTGCTGGAAATGTGCATGGAGCCGCCACGGCCACCGCAGTATCCGGTGGCCTTACCCATAATCTCGGCCGCCATTAATTTCAAATCCGCCCCTTTGCTGATGCAGTGGCCGTGGCCGCGATGGGTGCTGACAATGTAATCATCTGCTTTCAAACATGCGCAAGCTCCAGCAGCCACTGCTTCCTCGCCCAGATAAAGATGCAAATAACCGCGGATAAAACCCTGTCGGTACAATTCGATACACTGATGCTCAAATTGTCGGGTGGCATAGATATTACGGTACATCCCAATCAGTATCTTTTGATCCATTGCCATAGGTGCCACCTCTTTCCCCGCTTTTTTTTGGCAGGTAGTTTTTGAGACATGGTTTCCTCCCATGATGTTGACATCGCATCCTTAAAATAATAATAGAGTGCGGATGTTCAAACAAAAAAACTCTATCTATGCCAGATTTTTACGATATTTTCAACAGCCCGTTCGCATATGAAAAAACGAGCTGAGAAGCCGGCCCAACCTCTTATTTGAAAACGACCGAAAAAATACATGGTTAAATCATTTCTACATATTGGTATCAGCGTCATAGATTTGGAAGCGTCCATTAGGTTCTATTCCGAAATCATGCAGATGAACATCGAACGCAGAAGTAAATACCAGGGCGATCTTATTAGTCGAATTGTGGGTGTTAAGGATGCAGATTTGGATATTTGCGTACTCGAGAAAAACAACCTTAGAATTGAACTGTTGGATTATAAGAATGATAAACACAAAAAGCTGGTTACGTATCCCAATCAAGATCAACCGGGCCTGGTCCATATATCTTTTCTGGTAGACGATATCGACAAGGAATACGAAAGAATAAAGGCACACGGCTATGAATTCAACTCGCCACCGATGGTTGCCAGAAAAAATGGTCCCAAAATAACCTATTTTAAAGGACCGGATAATGTTGTAATTGAGATTTACGGGAAAAATTTTTAAGCTTTTAAATTTGGCAAAATTCAGATATAATTGAAAATTATGAATTTCAGGCGATTAAAGAATACCAACGCAGCCTTGCAAAAAGCCAATGATGAGCTTGAAAAAATGGTTGCTGAACGGACGGCCGAAATTCGCAAAGCCAAAGAGATGCTGCGACAAGAAATCGAGGAACGCAAGCGGGCCCAATTGGAAACGAAGAATGCTAAAATCGCCACGGAAGCGGCCCTTCGTACAAAAAGTGAGTTTTTAGCCAACATGAGTCATGAATTACGCACGCCGCTGAACCATATTCTTGGTTTTACGGAATTGATACTGGATAAGAAGGTTGGTGAATTAAATGAACTTCAGGAAGAATATTTAAATGATGTTCACAGCAGTGGTACCCATCTTCTTGCTTTGATAAATGATATTTTGGATCTTTCCAAAATTGAGGCTGGGAGGCTCAAATATAATCCAACGCAAATTCCTATTAGAGAAATTTTAGCAAGCAGTCTCATAATGATCAAAGAAAAAGCAATGAAACGAAGTATTATAATCTCAAAAGAATTAGGTAATATCCCGGAGTCGATTCATGCCGATGACACGAATTTAAAGCAAATCCTTTATAATTTATTATCCAATGCAGTGAAATTCACCCCAAATGGAGGCAGTATTCATCTGGCCGCTAAACGGTTGTCTAATGCAAATTTTCCACAAAATAATGACAAAGCTTCTTCAAAGGAATATATTCAAATATCTATAAAGGACAGCGGGATAGGTTTAAAAAAAGAGAATTTAACTAAAATTTTCCAACCTTTTGAACAAGTGGAGAACTCTTCAAGCCGCCAATTCCAGGGAACCGGGCTTGGGTTGTCTTTAGCAAAGGACCTTGTAGAATTGAATGGCGGCCAGATTTGGGCGGAAAGTGATGGCGAGGACCTCGGGGCGGTGTTTAGTTTTAGCCTGCCCGTATAGAACAGTAGTTCTGAAATTTTAAATGGTTTTAAATAAAAGATTGCCAAGTTTTTCTGCCATATCACCCCTTACCTCTTCAAATTCGATACCCATACCCATGCGATTTGCATTGGCCACTTCGCCTTTGATCCGGATTAATTCGTCATTGTCTCCCGATCGGATTTCCATCAGGATTTTTTCTCCAACTGAAAATTGTTTTTGAGCCTCTATGAAACAGCCATTTCGACTGATATTGACAATAAAATTGTTAAAAATACGACCATAATAAAAATACCTGACAGGAATCCTACAGACTTTCCGCGCAGACGACCTTTTTTCTCTAAGAATTAACCGTTCAATGTTCTTGAGCATAAAGCGTTGCTCTTCTGAGTTTAAAGTCAATATCAGATTGAACAACTTGGTCATATAAATATTATATTTTTTAAATTTAATTTTAGATATGCTCATGACTGTAAAAGATAATCTCCACGGTTCGGAATTTTCATACAACTGCCTGCTAGTTTTGGCCCACCATCCATGAAAATGACCTAAGTTGGTTATCGGAACATTTTTATTAAACTTGAAATGGACGGAAGGTGGAAATATAATCCAGGTAAAGAAGGCAAGCTACTGAGGGCCAGACCGTAATGCAGCCCGACCCCCGAAGGAAACCTGGTGCTTTACTGCTTACTTTTGCTTGTTTAGCCAGGTATGTGCCTTTTTAAGATATTCGGATATTGGGATTCCTTGAGGGCATTTTTCTTCACATTCAAAGCATTCAACACAATTGTCAGCCTGTTCATCTTCCGGCAGGCTGGCATATTGCGACCGCGATGCGCTGGGGTTATCGTAAATGATCGATTCATTATAACACTCTAATATAGTGGTAATTTCGACACCATTGGGACAGGGCATGCAATATTTGCAATTCGTGCAAGGTACCGGCGCCAATCTGCGGTATTCTTCGCGTACTTTTTCGATCAGACTCAGCTCATCATCGGTGAGGATGCCTTCGCCAGAACGATCGGCAGATTCGAGATTTTCGATGACATGTTGCATGGTCGACATACCGCTGAGAGTGACGGACACTTCCGGGTGATTCCAAATCCACTGGAAGGCCCAATCTGCAGGTGTACGGCGTATATCGGCACGTTCCCACAACTCGGCAACAGATTTCGGTATTTTTGTCGTCAATTGACCACCGCGCAAAGGCTCCATGACAACGACGGCAAGCCCCTTTTCGGCAGCATATTGAAGCCCTTTGATACCCGCCTGGTATTCTATGTCCATGAAATTGTACTGAATCTGACAAAAAGACCATCTATCGGTGGCATTTAAAATATCTTTGAATACCTCAACATCATCATGGAACGAAAAGCCCAAATATTGAATTCTTCCGTCAGTTAGG
>JASFFJ010000097.1:0-15036 GCA_050124355.1 Desulfobacterales bacterium
TAGAGAAAGGAAAAAATACTAGAGAAGCTGCCAGTCACAAACAAGATGGCCGTAACCACCGTGGTATCAATTATAAGTTGGACGTAAGCGAACACAAGATGGCGCTTGATGTGATATAAGCCAATCGCATATATGACGGAGAGAGAAAAGATGAGGGCGATGATACCATACAAAAATATCAGAGGTGAGCTCAGGGGCGGCGGCGGCTCCCCAAGCTGCATTATAATGGAGGAACCCAGCAGGAGGGTGGAAAAAAGGATTCGAAAAAGCATCAACCACTTAAGCTTTTTCCTTAGTTCCTCTTCGGACATTCGTAAATAAATCCCGTATTGCTTTTTGTCGCTGTTTCCAAAAAATCATAGACAACCAGCATAACTGGAGGTATGAGGATAGCCTTAGAAGTAGCTGGGGCACCTTCGCTGGTGGCCGCTGATTTTATGAAATCGCCCCTGCCATTTTAAATATTGGAAGATACATGGCAATAACCAGGCCGCCAATCGTTACACCTAAAAATACCAGCATGAAAGGCTCGATCAATGCGGTCAAGTTCTCAACCGCCTGGTCCACTTCTTCATCATAGAAATCGGCAATTTTTTCCAGCATGGCATCCAATGCTCCGGTAGACTCGCCCACGCTGATCATCTGACAAACCATCGAAGGGAACACCCCGCTTTGGGCTAGCGGATCCGCCATGGTGCGGCCTTCGGATATGCCCTTGCGCACATTGTAGACCGCCTTTTCAACCGTCTTGTTACCTGCGGTTTTAGCAACGATATCGAGTGCTTCCAAGATAGCAACGCCGCTGGCCAGCATGGTTCCCATGGTACGGGTAAACTTGGCAACAGCCACTTTGCGCAACAAATCACCGAATACGGGAACTTTTAATAGCATTTTATCTACGAATTCTCGTCCTTTTTCGGTACCGTAAAACTTTTTGAAAGCAATTATGAAGAGAACAAGGCCGACAACGATATAGATAATTTTACTTTTTACCATATCACTCATCGCCACTACAATCTGGGTCGGCATTGGCAGTTCACCGCCGAAGTCAGCAAACATTTCCTCGAAAACAGGAATCACAAATACCAGAATAACGGCTAAAACCAATACCGCAATAATGAGGGTAACAACGGGATAGGTCATAGCGCCCTTTACCTGGGCCTTGAGTTTGGCAGCTTTTTCCATGTAAGCCGCAAGTCGCCTCAAAATTGCGTCGAGGATACCACCGGCTTCGCCTGCGGCAATCATATTCACAAAAAGGTTATCAAATTGCTTGGGAAATTTCTTCAATGCTTCGGCCAGTGTCGCGCCACCTTCAACAGACTCTTTGATTTCTTTCAACATTTTCTTAAAGGTGGCATTGGCTTGCTGGCTGTATAGAATATCGAGACATTGAATGATGGGCAGTCCGGCATCGATCATGGTCGAAAATTGTCTGGCAAATAGTATAACATCACGCTGTTTGACTGCGGGCTGTAGAAAGGTGACATTCGCGAAGAGGTCTTTAGGTTTTTTTTTGACCTTGGTTGGCGTAATTCGTTGGCGCGCCAGTTGTGCCTTGACAGCCTCTTCGCTGACAGCATCAATTTCGCCTTTTTGCACTTCATCCTTTCTATTTTTACCCACCCACTGATAAACAGGCATGTTCAATCCTCCCTGACGATTTGGTATCTATTACATCGGTCGACGATCTGCCGCCCGTTTTGATTTTATTATCTGAAGTCTTTTAGTTAAGATTTGGACCTTGAAAAATACTATAATTTTCAGAGTGTTTATCGGCCACAGAGATCAATAACTTAAGTTTTTGTAAAATTCTTCTAAAAATTTTGGCCATTCCGGATTTCTGCGCCATATCCGGCCACATGGGATTGGAACAATCAACGATTGACGTAAAACGCACCTGCTGTGTTGATTTTCATAGTTTATTGAGATATCCTGACACATTACTATAATAATTTATATTCAAGTGTTTGATATTTTTATTAAGCCATTACAAGATTTGAATTGTAAGGTAGGCGGTATCCGGTTGTGGCCAAAGAAATAAAAGATAGTAAGCCTAAAGAAATGTCCGTTATTACGACCCATGTGAATGCGGATTTTGACGCCCTTGCCTCTATGCTGGCCGCACAAAAGCTATATCCCGATGCTCTAGTTGTATTTCCAGGCTCCCAGGAAAAAAATCTAAAAAATTTTTTCATCAATTCGATGGCTTACTTGTTTAACATGGCGGACATCAGCGACATTGACTTTTCGAAGGTAGGACAACTGATACTGGTTGATACGCGCCAGCGCGGCCGCATCGGAAGACTCACCGACCTATTGGATAGAAAGGATATTGAAATCCATATCTATGATCATCATCCCCCTACGGAAAACGATGTCAAAGGCAGCCTGGAAGTGCATGGCAGAACCGGTGCAAACGTAACGATTTTAACGGAGATCATCAAAGAAAAAGAGATCCGGATTTCACCGGATGAAGCCACGATTATGTGCCTGGGACTATACGAGGACACCGGTTCATTTACCTTTCCTTCTACCACTGAAAGAGATTTTTTAGCCGCAGCCTTTCTCTTATCCAAAGGAGCAAATCTAAATATTGTCTCAGATTTAATTGCTCGGGAACTGAGTCCCGAGCAGGTCGTGCTCCTAAATGATATGATTCAAGCGATTACTCGTTGTAACATCAGCGGTATCGAAATTATCGTCACCAGCATAACCCTGGAAAGATACATGCCAGATTTTGCATTTTTGGTTCAGAAAATGGTGAAAATGGAAAATATCGATGCCATTTTTGCCGTTGCACGCATGGAAAATAAAATTTACGTGGTGGCACGCAGCAGAATTGATGAAGTGGACGTGGGTGCCATTCTGGCAGAGATCGGCGGTGGTGGACACCCTTATGCCGCCGCAGCCTCAATCAAGAAAGAAACCCTGGCTCAAACGGAAGCCAAATTGATTCAAATTCTCTATGAGAAAGTCAAAGCCCGCCGTCAGGCCAAGGATTTGATGTCTTCGCCGGCGATCTCCATCAATGCCGGTGTTAATTGCAAAAAAGCACAGAACATCATCACGCGCTATAATTTAAACGCCCTGCTGGTCACCGAAAAGGTAGACGCCACCGAGGAATTCAGGGGATACATCACGCGTCAGGTGATCGAAAAAGCGCTTTATCACAAACTGGATCAGGTACCCATCAGGGATTATATGACGACGGAGGTGGCCATCGTAGGGCCGGATGCCGATCTTCTCGAAATACAGGAAAAAATCATCGATCACAAACAACGAATTTTGCCGGTTATGCAGGGTGCCAACATCATCGGTGTCATCACCCGCACTGACCTTTTAAATATCCTGGTGGGCCAGTCTGAAGTAAAATCGGATATTTCACCTGACCCCCTAAAAGGATCGGCCCATGCCCGCACCCGCAACGTCGTCCGCTTCATGAAAGAGCGACTTTCCGCGGATCTAATTAAGAGACTGCAACAAATTGGTGAGGTGGCAGATGATATTGGATGTGAGGCTTTTGTTGTCGGTGGATTTGTCAGAGACTTGTTTTTATACCGGCAAGATGAGGATCTCGACATTGTTATCGAAGGAGAGGGGATTGCGTTTGCCAGAAAATATGCGAAATTGGTAGGTGCCCGAATTCATACCCATGAAAAATTCGGTACCGCTGTTATTATATTTCCGGATGGATTTAAAATTGACGTGGCGTCAGCCAGAATGGAATACTACAAATTTCCGGCGGCCTTGCCGGTGGTGGAAATGAGTTCAATTAAACTCGATCTGTATCGAAGAGATTTCACCATTAACACCTTGGCAATTCAACTAAACCCGGATAAATTCGGTACCTTAATCGATTTTTTTGCCGCTCGCAAAGATATTAAAGAAAAAATTATACGAATTCTTCACAACCTGAGTTTTGTAGAGGATCCCACAAGGGTATTCCGTGCCATTCGTTTTGAACAGCGGTTTGAATTCACGATCGGTAAATTAACCGCCGGTTTGATTTCTAACGCCGTTGCCATGGATTTTTTCCGAGGATTGAGCGGCAAACGGGTATTCACCGAGTTACGACTCATTATGGAAGAAAAAAATTCAGTTTCAGCCATCATGAGACTCAAAGATTTTGATTTGCTAAAAGTGATCCACCCCTCCATAAACTTAGACAAAATTCTCATTGCCCTCCTCAAATCGGTCAAAGAGGTCCTGTCCTGGCACGATTTGCTCTTTTTGGATGAATCCTATAAAAAATGGATCGTATTTTTTCTGGTCGTGATTAATCAATGCAACGCAAAACGTGCGCAGGAAATCTGCCGACGTTTTGAGCTTGCACCAGAATATGAAAAAATTTTTTGTGTCGAGCGTTTCGAAGCGGACAGATGCGGATCCTGGCTCGAAAGAAATCAAGCGGTCTCCAACAGCGTCCTTTATAGGAAGCTGTCAGGTTTTAGAACCGAGCTAATTCTCTATATGATGGCGGCTGCCAGAAAACAGACAGTTAAAAAATCTATCTCCCACTTTTTTACCAATTTGCGACGAACCAGCATATCGCTAAAGGGCAGTGATTTAAAAAAAATGAAGTTAACACCCGGCCCGGTTTATCGACAAGTCCTGTCGGCTGTTTTAGATGCCAAACTGGATGGTAAGCTCAAAACAAAAGAAGATGAAATTAAGTTTGCTCACCATTATATTAAAATCCATCGATATACCTAACGGACATCTCCTTTAAGACTGATTCGCTTCACCCGGCACTATGATCGTTGCGTCTTTTTTTATTTAAGACGGAGGGTGGTAATAGGCAAACAATGTTAAATGATTCCTTCCAAAACAGCTTTTATATTTTGAACAGCTATTTTAGTTTCCAAGAGATAAAGGATTTGGTATACAAACCCTTTATTCCAATCACAGACTCCTGAAAGAATTTTAACTGTTTGACGGCAAATACACCCAATGAAGCGAGGATAGACATAATTTAATGAGTAAAAAAAAGCGAATTTTAAGTGGTATGCGCCCCACCGGACCTCTCCACCTGGGCAATTTGCTGGGAGCGCTTGCGAACTGGGTCAACATGCAGGAAGACTATGAATGCTATTTCTTTATTGCCGACTGGCATGCCTTGACAAGTGATTATGACAATACGGCGCCTATTGAAAAAAATCGAAAAGAGATAATGATGGACTGGCTCAGCGCCGGACTTACGCCGGAAAAGAGCACGCTGTTTGTTCAATCTCAAGTCAAGGAACATGCGGAGCTTTTTTTGCTGCTTACAATGATCACCCCGGTACCGTGGCTGGAACGTAATCCGACGTATAAAGAACAAATCGGCGAAATGACCAACAAGGATTTGTCCACCTTCGGGTTCCTGGGGTATCCGGTGCTGCAAGCAGCCGATATTATCATATACAAGCCTGACGGTGTCCCCGTAGGCGTGGATCAGGCGCCCCATGTTGAAATCACCCGCGAAATCGCGCGGCGCTTTAATCATTTTTACGGTAACGTGTTTCCGGAACCGGCAACCATTTTGACGGAAACACCAAAGATTCTGGGCATCGATCGTCGTAAAATGAGCAAAAGCTACGACAACGCCATCTTTTTGTCCGACAGCCCCAAAGACATAAACGCCAAAGTATCCCGGATGATTACCGATCCCCAACGTAAAAGACGTAGCGATCCCGGCAACCCTGATGTGTGCAATGTGTTCGATTTCCACAAACTTTACACGGATCCCCAAATGGTAGAGGAAATCGACGAACAATGCCGCACGGCAGGAATAGGATGCGTCGAATGCAAGCAAAAAATGGCCCAAGGTCTTATCGCAGCCCTCGAACCCATTCGGGAAAAGCGTACCTATTACGAGTCCCGGCCCGATCTGGTGGATGACATTATGACTGAGGGCAGCAACAGGGCCCGCCGGACCGCTCAAAGCACCATGGAGGATGTCAGAGCAGCGATAAAAATATGATCGAAAAACCATACCAAATCCGGCTGGAAAAAATCTTCGAAGGTCCCATGGATCTGCTGATTCATCTGATCAGAAAAAATGATGTGGACATCTATGACATACCCATCGCCCTGATAACCGATCAGTATCTGCAGTACCTCGAATTAATGAGGGCCATGAACCTTGACTATGCCGGTGATTTTCTCCTAATGGCCTCTACCCTTACCCAGATAAAGTCAAGGATGCTGCTGCCCACCCATGACGGAGAAGACGAAGAAGAGGATCCCATGCAGGAGATCACCCGCCCTTTGCTGGAATACCTGCAGATGAAATCGGCCGCCGATCAGCTGGCAGAACGGAATTTGTTGGGTGAAAAAACTTTTGTCAGAAACCCGAGACTCGATGAGTTTTCAACCCCTGCGGAGGATGAGTTCATTAAAGTGGGCTTATTTGAACTGATTGATGCCTTTCAGAAAATACTTGAACGAATCCCCGAAGGTCATCGTGTTGAACTTTACGCCGATGAGATTTCGGTCAAGGACAAAATTACCCAAATCGTGGAAATACTCGAGACCAAAGCGTCGATTACCTTTTTGGAGTTGTTTTCAGACAACCCCGACAGACATGAGGTGATCATCACTTTCCTGGCCATTTTGGAAATGGTCAGACTCGCATTGATTCGAATCATTCAAAATGTGAAAACCGGAATCATTCGGATTATCTACATATAATGGAAGATATCAAATACATCATTGAAAGCCTATTGTTTGTTGTCGATGAACCGCTGACGATAGACCGGATAAAAAAAATACTCGTTCAGGCTGAAACCAGAGAGATCCGAGAAGCCATGGCTGAATTAAGCGCGGAGTATGAAGCGCGGGGAGGAGGGTTTTACCTTGACGAGGTCGCCGGCGGCTATCAGATCCGCACCCGTCCCCAATACACGGAATGGATTAAAAAGCTCATTCAGCCCAAACCCCTGCGCCTCAGCAAACCGGCCCTGGAAACTCTGGTCATTATTGCCTACAAACAACCCATCATTCGTAGCGACATCGAGCATCTGCGGGGTGTAGACTGCGGCGGTGTCATCCGCATGCTGTTGGAGCGCAAATTGATCCGGGTTTTGGGCCGCAAAGAAATTCCGGGTAGACCCCTAATCTATGCCACCACCAAGCGGTTTTTGGAGATCTTTGACCTTAAGAATCTTAGAGACCTTCCGACCCCCAAGGAAATTGAAGAACTGGCGGCGGTGACCAACGAAGGACACCAGGCCGTCATCGTAGATTCGATCGAAGAGTTGGACGATGACACGGCGTCCTCCGAGAACTCAGCCTCAATTGGAGAAGACACTCAACCCATCCAGACGGACCCGATTTCGCCTTCAGAACCCGACATCCCCAAGGACACCCTGCGGGGAGTTAATGAAGAACACCCGACCGAAAAACTGCCGCAAAACCCGGATGATAACAAGTAATCATCCAATGGTTATGCCGATGTGGCCAATATCGTTGGCACTTTTTATCAGATTAAGGATATTTAAATTCCAATTTTGATGAACTCGTAAAAAGTCAGTATTTCGATTCTTTTTCATTGTAACCCATTGAAGTTAAAAGCCCTGAAATTTCATTTTTGTGCTTTTTGTGCCTTTTTGCGGCTATGTCAATTTACGGTTCATCGTCAGTCCTTGAACCTGTAAAAAATGACGTATTTTTAGGGGTTCAAAAAAAAGCTTGATTTAAAGTTGATAACCCTTTATTTAAAATGGTTATAAACTGATAAAAATGATTCGGGCGGTTAACTCAGTGGGAGAGTGCTACCTTCACACGGTAGAAGTCACTGGTTCAAATCCAGTACCGCCTACCACTTAATAAAAACAGGGGGATGAGAATTTATTTCCTCCTGGATTCTTGCCTTTGATATCAAAAAGTGTGTCCATGGACTGTCCTTGAGTGTCCCCAAACCTTGTTCAAAATCAGCGATCACCAGCAGAGACGGTTCCGGCCCCTTCCAGGGTCATCCTCATACCTCCTCCTCTGCTGGTGGTCGCTGATTTTTGAAAAATTAAAAAATGCTCTGATAAATCCTTTAAATTTGAAAATACGTTGATTTCCTCCAAAGCACAGTTTGTGATGTTAAATTCACCATACCCGGTACCAGGTGTCCGCGAAACAAACAAGAGTCCGGGCATCGGAGACAAATGAAATCTCTCCGCGGCAAGCCGCAGAGTATCATGTTTTTAGGATTTAGCTCACTTTTATCGCAGCAAGCTGAGAGGAATTAATTCCAGGAGAGATTAATTATGGCCAATATCCTTGTACTCGGGGCAGGCGTTATGGGCAGTGCGTTTGCCCAACTCCTTGCCGATGCCGGAAATGATGTCTGTCTGGTTGGGACTCACCTGGACCAGAATATCATTGACAATGTAAAGCATAACAGGCTGCATCCAAATCTAAATGTCAAACTTCCCCACCCTATTAATGCATTTTCTCACAAAGAATTGGATCAGGTCATGGCCGGCCCCATTCAGCTGATCGTATTCGGCGTTAACTCCGCCGGCGTTGAATGGGCGGTCAATAACATTGGCAGCCGATTGAAGACGACCATACCGGTTCTGATGCTGACCAAAGGATTGGCCGCCTTGAATAATTCCATCGAAATTTTGCCCCATGTCGTTCAAAAAGGCCTTTCCCGCTTTAATTTAGCTGACATACCGGTCGCAGCCGTTGGGGGGCCTTGCATCGCCGGAGAACTGGCTGCTCGCCGCGAGAGCAGCGTTGTGATTGCGCATCCGGAGCCCCAGGTTTTAGACCGGCTTTTGGCTCTGCTCGATACGCCATATTACCATGCTCGGGCCAGCACTGATTTGATCGGTGTCGAAGTATGCGCTGCACTAAAAAATTTTTACACCCTGGCCATCGGCTATGCCGCCGGTCAACTGGAAAAAAAGGGGAAAGCTGCCAATGGTGCCCTGATGCACAACCTGGCTGCCGGCCTATTTACCCAGGCCATGGCCGAAATGACTTATTTCGTCAAATTTTTCGGCGGTCAACCTGACAGCGTATTGGGCTTGGCCGGCGCCGGAGACCTGTATGTCACCTGTCAGGCCGGCCGCAACGGCCGCATGGGCAAACTTTTGGGAAAAGGGCTGAGATACAAAGATGCTAAATCCAATCATATGCCTGAAGACACGGTAGAAGGAGCGGAACTGGCTCTGGCAATCGGCACAACCCTAAAACAATGGCTGGCAGACAAGAAAATGGACGGCCATTCCATTCCCCTTGCTTCAAAGATAGTCGAAGCAATTTGCGATAACCAGCCCCTGCAGATCCCCTGGAATTTATTTTACCGGGATAGCTGAAAATGTTGGCTCATCACACTTGAGATATTCGCTACGAATTTATATTTTTTTTTATTGACATCATATTTATTATTAAGGCACAGAAAGGAACATATCAATTTAACTATGTTTTTTTTGTGACATAAAACACAATCCATCTGGAGAGACCCATGAAAAGAGGTGTCCAGAAGGTACCATATTAAGCCCCCAAAGGAATATATTTACTTTGGGGGCTTTTTTGTTTTTCCGATTTTGTAAAAATTGAACCGTGTAGTTTTTTTTTAAAAAAATACAAAACCAGGAAAAGAGGTAGAATATGAGAAGAAAAAAATTGATATTTACCATCATTATTTTGATTTTATTGGGGCGTTTTTCTTTGGTCTGGGGGGCGGATAGAGGTCCGATTCGCTCAGGAGAAACTAAGGTCGGACTCCAGCTTGCCTTACCATCTTACCTTGATACATGGACCTTTAACGGTAATGAGAACGATAGTGTGTTAATCAGTGCCGAACCAACAGCAGGTTCTAGCTCTGTTTACATCAGCCTTTATCCTCCTGATAGTGGCCCGCGGGAGGCTGTAAGACAACAGTCGTTAGACCATCAGCTTCTCCAAACCGGGCTGTATACTATGGTTATTGAAGAATACGGTCGGAATGCTGAATCAACCTAAAATTTATCTCTTTCTAAAATCCCCTCACAATTACGACCCGGCCTTTATAACCCTAACCCTGCGAACGGCGCCATCATATCCGATTTGAGTGATTTCTTCAGCTGGGATCCTGTACCCGGAGCCACGGGATATGATGTTTACTTTGGAGAGAACGTTATCGTACCACTTCCAAGAATTCGTAACAATATATCCTCTCCTTCTACGCCTTTCCCCGCAATGTCTCCTTATAAGGTCTATTACTGGCATGTTGTAGCCCGTACCTCAGGTGGAAATATTGAAGGGCCATATTGGTGGTTCGAGACTACAGATAGTCCAAGTAAGCCCCTCTTATATTGGCCCGTAGCGCCCTGCCGCATCGTCGACACCCGCAGAGGCGCTGGCATCATTGGCGCTTCCGTCCTGCGCAACTTCCGTGTGTTCGGCTCCGGAAGCGTATTAGCACCCCAGGGGGGTGATTCCGGAGAAGGAGCCGGGCTGTCAGTCAACTACAACACCATTGATACCAACCTGGCCAACGCCGGTACGGTCAAAACGGCCACCGGTGCAGGCCCGGATATCTCGGTGGCGTCTAATTTTTCATCAGCCCATACGGTCATCGATGTATTGGGATACTATTACTCCGCCCCGTCAGAGTAATTAGAATCTAAAGACTGTGATGATGCAGTTATCGTCCAAAAGGCAGGGTCAGCAATGGCCCTGCCGCCTCCTTCACGGACAAAAACGAAAGCACAAAAATTTAAGATAAATTCTCTTCACGTTTCCGAAATGGATAACAATGTCAGTCATCAGCTCAAATTCCTTCAATTTTGTTTTCCCTATTTTAAACATTGGGCCATTAGGATTTCGGATTTGTTTCGTTTTTCGAAATTCGAATTTCATATTTTCAATGGAATACCGGTTCTGTCTCCGGATCGGTAGAACCTTTCAGGGTCCGCCTTTGGAGGTGGTAGCTAAATATCAGAGCCATCAACTGTCTAATCTTCGCAGCACTCGACTCTTGGCGCCTTTATCCAGATCATCCAATGCAAACGCCAGCGCCAGTTCCAGCAGGGTGGACTTGTTTTCAACGGCAATGCCGGCCAGCTTCAGCTCATAAAACTTCCGGTTAAACCGTTCTATGATCTCCATCGACAAATAAAAACCGGCTTTCTTTTTGGGTGGCATCCTTGTGTCGACATCTTTTGCCATAGATTTGCTTTTGCCCCGCGCACGGGGACTGCGCTGACCTGTGACCGCGTCAACCGGGTCAATACCATCGTCTTTGAAAAAATCAGGTAATTTCTTCTTGCCGGTCGCCATGGTTCATAATCCTTTCGATTAAGCATTTATAGTCGGAAGCACCCTGGGCTCGAGCCTCGTATTCAAAAATGGTCTGCCCGAAGGATGGAGCTTCCGATAAACGAACATTGTAGTGAATGGGATCGCAAACCTGCCGACTAAAATATTTTCTAAGCTGCTTCAATATTTTATGACTTTGACGGGTTCTGCGATCGAACATGGTCGGGAGTATATACTCGAGACGCAGGTCGAGGTTTAATTTCTGGGCGGACTGCAGGTATCGGAAAAACGTTTTCAAGCCCTGCAAAGAGGGACCTTGCAGAGCCACCGGACAAAGAACCTCCTTGGCCGCCATCAGGATGTTGACGCTCAACACATCCCATCCCGGCGCACAGTCGAAGATGAGGTAATCCAGTGCTCCCTCCTTGGGAACCAGTTTTTGAGCCAAAACGGTTTGACGAATCTCCCGGGACTGTTCTCCTAACCAGTTCTTCAACTCCACCAGACGGATACCGCCATCAAGAATCCACAGGTTCCGACGCGACGGGTGAATGGTATTATTGCGGGCGATGTGCTGACCGTCATCACGGCGTTCGGTGATAAACTCATAGAGACCGTAGGACGGCTTTTCACCCAAAAATTTGGCAACCTGACCTTGGGTATCACAGTCCACCAACAAAACCCGCTTTCCCTTTGAAGCAAGGCCGTGGGCCAGATTCACAGCGGTGGTGGTTTTACCCACACCGCCTTTGGCCATTGCCACTGCAATTTTTCGCATATCCATTTTCCTAATTAATTAAGAAATAACGACTGACCAATTGTGGATGTCGCTTCACTCTGCTCTTTTAAAGAAAAAAAAACAGAAAATATTCCTTAATTCGTCATTCGACAATAGTCATTCGTCACTCTTATATGACCCCCTGATCAAGCATTGCATCCACCACTTTAACAAAGCCGGTGATGTTGGCTCCATTTAGGTAGTTGCCAGGGGTGGCGTATGTTTCAGCCGCATCCAGGCAAGTTTTATGGATTCCCTTCATGATAATTTTTAGACGTTGATCCACTTCTTTGCCGAGCCAATTGAGTCGTATACTGTTCTGGACCATTTCCAGACTGGAAACCGCGACACCGCCGGCGTTGGCCGCCTTGCCCGGGGCATATAGAATTGACTTGTCGATAAAGATATCCGTGGCTTCAGGGGTGCAGGGCATATTTGCGCCTTCGCAAATTAACTTGACGTTGTTGTTGATAATTGCGTAGGCATCTTGTTCGGAAATCTCGTTTTGCGTGGCACAGGGGAATGCGCATGCGGCCCTGTGGCTCCACAGTGGGTTGAAATCTGAGTTGACGTCGCGGGGCGTAAATACAGCGCCGGGATACTTATCGGCGTACTCCTGGATTCTGCCGCGCCGCATGTTTTTGAGTCGCTTGACATAGGCCAGTTTATCACTGTCGATCCCCTCGGGATCATAAACATAGCCGGAAGAATCCGAGAGGGTGATGACCTTGGCGCCCAGTTCGATCAGTTTTTCCGCTGTATGCTGGGCCACATTGCCGGCGCCTGACACTAGACAAACCTGGCCCTCAAGCGTCATACTGCGGGTGCCAAGCATTTCGGCTGCAAAATAAACACACCCATAGCCGGCCGCCTGGGCGCGAATCAGGCTGCCGCCCCAGTTTAAACCCTTGCCGGTCAAAGCCCCGGTAAATTCATTGGTCAATCTTTTATACATGCCAAAAAGATATCCGATTTCCCTGGACCCCACCCCGATATCACCGGCGGCAATATCCGTGTTGGGACCGATATGCTGGTAGAGTTCGGCCATAAAATTCTGGCAAAAGCGCATCATTTCATCGTCGGATTTACCCTTGGGATCAAAGTCGGAGCCGCCCGCGCCGCCTCCCAGGGGCAACGTGGCCAGGGCATTTTTAAAGACCTGTTCGAAGGCCAAAAATTTGAGGATGCTTTGGTTGACGGAAGGATGAAAACGCAGCGCACTTTTATAAGGACCGATGGCACTGTTCATCTCGACACAAAACCCGCGATTAACTTTTACATTGCCTTGATCATCAACCCATGGTACGCGAAAAGTGATAATCCGTTCGGGTTCTACGATTCTTTCCAAAACCGCTGCCTGGCCATATTGGGGGTTCTGATCCAGCACCGGCTTTATGCTGTCGGTAACTTCCTGAACGGCCTGGTGGAATTCTCTTTCAAATGGATCTCTCGCTTTTAAGGATTCCAGGATATCTGACATAAGTCCTCCAAATAATTATCAGAAGTTGAGACAATTTGACCTGTAAAAACATTTTATTGCGTACCATTCGGAAATAGCACATATCTTTTATTATATCGGAAATTAGGTGATATTCGTCGGTATCACTTACTAAAGAAGGCATCGCTTGTCAATTCAGGGCAGAAATGAACGGCATCTCTCAAGCCGGGTCAAAGCAATGGTTTTGGGTCGCCAAAAAACTTGATGTAAATGTCAGGATAAAATTCAGAACTCTTGATGAGTCGTAAATTCGCATGCAACAGAAAGGTCTGAAATCGCGTCAACAATACTTAATTTGCGTGAATCGTTCTGAATTTTACCTCTTATTTTTTATAAACTCTGTTGCATCTTGAATTTACGCATATTTTTACTACAAATTTTGAAGATCCTTTATAAATCAGGGCCTCCAGGAGAGTTTTTCCATTTGAGGTCAGGAGACCTGAGATTTCGGCCGGGCAGGCGGGTGCAACACTTCAGGATTGGCCATACATGAAAACAATTAGCGCCATACTGCTATCTATTGATGACCGGCTGAAACGGTGAAGGCATTCACTGGGCTGGTTGATGAAGAGAAATAGAAGGTTCCCCCGATGAACTCATTTCATTTATAGTCTGCGCAGGTTCCTCAACTTTTGTAAATTATCATGTCTGAATAAAAGTTCGATCCATTCCCGAAATAAAGGCACGAGCTGTTCAGGATCTTTAGGTGAATCATTGGATATCTTTTTTTCGGCTTCCGTCAGCGCATCGGCAAAATCCTTTCGGGCCGGTGCTTCGGAAAGAAGATGTCGATATATTTCAGCCGCCTTTTCCCAATGGCCCTGTGAGGCATACACTTTTGCCATCGTCTCGGTGTAAATACCGACATCTTTGCTCATTGTTTTGGCTCCGGTTGGCTTTGGGTTTTTAAAATAACTTCATCCTCACCGATCATCCCGAGTTCTTTTCTGGCGATATTTTCGATGTACTTGGGATCGTTCTTTAATCGATCGATTTCAATACTAATGGAAAGATTCTCCCGGGTGAGCTGCTCCGTTTTCTCAACCAGCTTACCTCGTTCTTGTCTTAAGTATAACAGATCCGCAAGCCCATGCTCACTGACAATGATAAAAAAAAACAACGCTGCTAGCAACAGACTCGCAAACGATATCAATATACCTTGGGTCTTGGTCATTTTATACCGATACCTCTGCCGGCTTCAATGAACATTCGATGTAATTCCGGGCTTTTTGTCATATATGAACAGGCTCCATAAGCACACAGCCCAACGGCGATACCGCCGGCAACACCCCCTAAAAGTTCAGGCAGGGTGCTGTTTTCGTTCAAAGCAATCAGGGATACTGCTATGCGAACAGCAATCCCCATTAAAAGAGCACATAATAGCGATCGACAGACGGACAGTGCGATGCCTTTCCATTGCAGTTTACCCAGCCTGGCTCTCAAAACACCCAGCAAAAGCCCCAAATTCAGCATCGAGGCAAGTGACGTGGCCAAGGCAAGCCCACCGTGAGATAGCGGCTTCATCAGCATA
>JASFFJ010000098.1:0-15035 GCA_050124355.1 Desulfobacterales bacterium
TCGGCGTCCTCATATATTAGTTAGAGACCTGAAATTAAAAAAATTCAGAACGATTCGCCCAAATTCAGTTTTATTGACGCGATTTCAGACCTTTCTGTTGCATGCGAATTTACGACACGTCAAGAGTTCTGAATTTGGGATCTTGACATCATATTTTTTTGCTGTAATTATTTTAAATAAAAATATTATAACAATAATAAATTAATTAAAAATAGTCTGCATCCAAAAGGTATGATGCGAGGGACGGTTTAACGCCATGAATTTCAAGGAGTTAAACATGAAAAAACTTGAGGCAATCACTCACATCAGCAGTGTGTATGGTTTGATTGAGCTGCGCGGCTATATCGCCGATGAGCCAAACGGCAATTCAGAAAATCAGCCCGTTTTAGTCATAGAGGAGATCGTCGGTGACCTCCCATCCTGTTTCGGTAGTTTACTGGGGAAATCTGGGCCGCAGGATATTATTGAACCCGTGTTGAGACCGGAAATGGCACCAAACGTGAACCAAACCTACCCCCAACCGGTCAATTTTTCACCAGTTCATTTGAGAAAACCCCCGGAAACAGAAAACGAGATGAAACTGGCTCGTAACGCTTTCGTGGAATCCTTCACCGACGAGACCGCCTTTAGCCCGGGTATTGAAACAATCGGGTGGTTTTACGGTGAGGCTGCCAAAAAGATGTTTGAGCAACCGAATTTGACATAAAATATAACCGCAGTCACATCGATTAGACAATGTCTACCGGATTCGGCAACATGGCGTGCAATCCGGTTGCTGCATCCCTTGCGTGAGGCCGAGATCGACTTTCGCCCAATTCTCCTCGCACCGACTCGTTGGCCTGGTTCGAATGTTTCAACGGATGCCGACAGGCACAGCATCCTGCTTGAGTATCTCAGCGTAGCGCACAATATCGTTCCACTCCACGCCGACAGCAAGATTGACATCAGTACCCAGCGTGCAGTCGGCTCTTGTCTGCATCTTATAAATTTTTCTTGATCTTCACTGCGACCATGTTTACCATAGCCTTGTTAAATAGCACTTATTCGATCAACCAACCTGAAAGACAGAGGGGGTACTGTCAACATGTCGATGACCAGAAAACAAATGATTGGGGAGCTCGAGTCAATCGATGCACCCAAATTGGTTCAGGAAGGCGATTTTCAATCCGATAACATTTTGCGGGTTATTTCAAGTGAAGGCGGCTATCGACTTGAAGTGGATGCCTTTCCCATTGATGGGCCGTTTGAGGTTTCATCAGATGAATTCAATCAGATCACTAAAATGGACGAGGATGGTGATGATCTGGAAGGCCTGCTGGATCTATCTGAAGACCAGCTGGAGATGGTGGAGGCCGGCTGCGAGCCGGGGATACCTTACTTCAAGTACCAAATGGATGTGCGGGCTGAGGGTCCTGTTTTCGATGAAGACAGAGACGAGCTGACGGCAATGTTAATTGAGGATGTAATGGACTTGGTGGATTGTCAATTTTGGGATGAGATGAAAGATAGTGAGTTGGAAGATTGGTATACCTGGAGCACCTATGCCGATAACTAAGGCCCCCCATGCATGACGATCCTGCCGCTTCCATTTCCAAACGGCATTGCCAAAGCTAAACCTCGTGGCGTCACATATCCCGGATGACTTTCAGCATATCCGGCGTTGAAATGATACCGATCTTTTTTTCCTCCTGCGTTATAAACATCCATTGTGCAAACTATCATCAATTCAATATGTTTAACTGGTCTGAATGTCAGGGAAAAACCTATATAGTAGATGAGGATACATAATTTACCCCATTGCGCTATGGCCCCGGTTATTTTAGAATGGATGAATTTTGAAGGAGATTATATGAGGCAAGCGCAAATTGGCGACAGTGTTCGCGTTCATTTTTCCGTCTGTTATGACGACGGAACTCAATTCGCTACGACACTTGGGGAAGCCCCCATGGAGCTCACCATTGGCGATAGAAAGCTAATCGAATGTTTTGAAACGAGCGTTGTCGGGATGGTGGAAGGTGAGAAAAAAAAGGTTAGCATTGGACCCAACCAGGCTATGGGCGAACGGAAGCCTGAACTGGTGGCCATTGTCCCCCGCGAAGCAGTTCCCGAAGACCATGAAGATCTTAAAGTCGGCATTAAAGTCGAGGTGGAGGACGACAATGGAAACCCCCTTGTTGGAACAGTTACGCAATTGACCGACCAAGAGGTCACGGTCGATGCCAATCACCCGCTGGCAGGTAAAACCCTCGTGTTTGATATTGAGCTCATCGAATTTGTGTAAGCATTAAATAAGGAAATGCCCAACTTTTTTTTCAATGCACCGAAGAGATTGCTATCGACATAGACCAGTTAATGGAAACAGCCTGTTCACTCATCAATGGTCGCGGAGGCGGCCGACCGCAGCAAGCCCAAGGTGGCGGTCCGTCAGTGGAAAAACTTGAAGATGCCTTGCAAAGTGCTGAGGCTATGCTGTTGAAAATGATCAAGTAAGTTGCTGGTCTTATCGATATGCTAATCATTGAAGCGAAATATTTGCAAAACCCGTGGGATCTTTTAAGCTCTTTAAAATATCGTTGACTTCAAAAACATTTTCAAAATAGGCATCTGCTCCAATCTTTTCAGCAAATTGATTTGTTGTGGCGGCACCACCAATTACAACCTTAACATCGTCATGTAATTCTTCGCCTTCTAATATGTTAACCAAATGTTCCATTTCCTTTGTGTAATTTACATTTATTGATGACATCCACACGTAGTTAGCCTGATGGTCTTTGATGCAGTCAACAATCTGAACTGCTGGCACATCTAAACCCAAATCAATTACTTCGTACCCGAATCCCCTCAGAAGTTGCGCAGCTACCTTGGGACCTGTGTCTTGGTAAATTACGCTTGTCCCAGCAGCTGTTACGAATTTTGGCCGAAATATCCCAGATTCCTCCAAGGAATGTACAAGTATCTCCATGGCATCATCAACACATTTAGCAGATGCTAAATATTCCATGGCCATGTATTCATTCGATTTGTACTTTTGGTCAACTACCTCCATGGATTGGCACAAAGACTCTTCCATAATTCTTTCAGGTTCAATGTCCTGTTCCAGCGCCGTTTGTGTTAATTCAATGACCCCTGGCTGACCTCCTAAGTTAAGATATAACCCTTTGAAATCAGTATCTCTATTACCCTTGATGATGTTTTCCGATATTTTCTTTAGAAGCGTCTCGTTATTCATTTGAACCTCCATTTGGTAAAATAAAAAAATCTATACGAGTTATTTGTTATAAAAATATTATAATTAAATTAGTTTTAGTTGAAACATAATAGAACAATCAGAATAGTTTGTCAACTCCATGGCTGCCCATTGCCAAAATCTTGATATCTGCCGCATTTAGGCTTAGCGATTTCTGTAAAATGTGAGATTGTTTAGGGGATAACCGAAGCTTAAGCAGTATGATTTGGTTGGTCGTTGGGATAAATAATCTGCGGCTATGTTTTGGGGTATCAACATGGTGCTCCGTGATGATGCCTATCCGGGACAACCGCTGCGGGTGATGGAAGATCTGTGGCAGTTGGATATCGAATTATCGAAAGAAAACGGTCTTGTTTTGACACGACAATTAAAAGGTGTATATTGTGGGGTGCCACTTATCATTTTTGACGTTATGATTTGCCGGAATGACGCCAAGCAGCCGAATGTAAAAAGAACATGAATGGTCCCTTCACAAAATCCGTATCAACTGCTGAGAAGTGCAAAAGATTGCTGGAAACGGTAAGTTCTGAAGACACCCTCGCCGTTTTGATTAACGCTGACCCGGATTCGATTGCCAGCGCCTTTGCACTCAAGAGATTGCTTTGGCGCAAGGTCAAAAGGGTAAACATTGTACGCATAAACAAGATTGAACGCGCGGACAATATGGCATTTATAAATCTTCTAAATTTACGGCAGCAGCATATCAGGAATTTTAAAAGCTCGGAAGTGACAAAATGGGCCATCGTTGATTCTCAGCCGGATCACCATGAAACGTTCAGCAAATTTCCCTTTGATATTATCATCGATCACCATCCGATTTCTAAAAACGTGGACGCGGCGTTTATCGACATCCAAGAGGAGTACGGCGCAAACTCCACCATCCTGACCGAATATCTTAAAGCATCGAAGATTAAACCGTCCTCCCGTCTGGCAACAGCGTTGTTTTACGGCATAAAAACTGACACCAACAGTTTCGTAAGAAATACCGTCTCAAACGATGTCAAAGCTTTTCGATATCTTTACGAGTTTGCCAACCATAACATCATCAAAAAAATAGAGTCATCGGAAATGACAAAAAAAACACTTTCCAGCTTTATGGTGGCTATTCAAAAATTAATCTTCGTAAAAAAGACTGCATTCGTTCACATGGGAGAAATCGATGATGATGCAACGTTGGTGATATTGGCCGATTTTTTTATGAAGTTGGCAGAAACGAACTGCAGCATTGTATCGGGAGTTTACAATCAGAAATTGATCGTTATTTATCGAAATGCCGAATTTCGCCGCAATGCCGGTAAAATGGCGAAAGAAATGTTCGACGGCGTCGGATCCGCCGGCGGCCACAAAAGTATGGCGCGTGCCGAAATTCCCGTAGAGCAGATAATACCGAATTCAAAAAAAGTGACGGATTTAGAGCAATACATTCTCAACCGACTCAAAAGCACAGGCAAGAAATAGACCTTGGCCCGACATTTGGGTATTTATGCCTTTATTACAGTGAAGTGGTTTCGTGGGATGCACCAACGGAGGTAAAAGAATTACTACGAACCTATTTTAGCGTGGAAAAGATCCATCTGGATTACATCTCCAGCAAGCTGAAGGCGCTCGAAAATTCTCGACAGAAACGCGGCGGCCAGCCGCGTGATCAGCAACACTGCCAGGCCGGATGCCATAAATGGAATATGGCCCACAAAGTTGGTCCATATGTCGAGGACCGTATCCTTGATTGACGAGGCGACTTCTATCACCGTATCCGGTGCTTCTGTAGCCGCCATGGTGGTTTCGTTGTAAACGGGTAACAAAGTAACTAAGGTAAATATAAATACTTTTCTCGTTATTCTCTGCATCGAGGTTTTAAACCGCATTGATTTTTCAACTGAAAAAGTCAGCATGTGAATAAGTCTCTACACCATATATTTTTCTTTTTTGGTGGATTACTTAAACCTTGATGTGGCGGATTTGATCGCTTCGCTCATTGCCTCCCATGCAAGGTCAGCGCCGGCTTTGAGATCTTCCCAAGCATTTTCACCGGAACGGCTGATTTCGGAAACTTGCTTTTCGATGTCATCACGTTTGCTTTTCAGCGCTTGTATTTGTTTTTGGTATTCAATTCTGGAGTCTGCTTCAACTTGATCCGCCTTTGCTTTCAGCCGGTCAAAGTCGGCATTCCACTCGTCGATCTTGGCGTGCAGCTTTTGGACATAAGCCTCTTTATTTTTGATTTTTATCTCCTTTCGAATGACATGGTAACAATGGATTTCAATACTTCTTGGTTCGCAATATGGTGATGACCAGCCATAACCCCAGTACAACGGACAAAAGATAGCCGATCACGCCCAATGCAGGCAAGCCGAATAAGTAAGGCCCGATGCCAGTTGTAATGATCATAGACGACCCCATGATGATCGCACCGGTTATAATGCCGGTTGTCAGACGTTTGGAGGCGCTCTCCAGAGAATTTACCAGCCGCTCCAGTTTGTCCAACCGAAAATGCAAGCCCAGCTCACCTTTTTCCAGTTTACTTATAATTTGTTGGATTTGTCGTGGTATGTCACGTTGCGAGGCCCAGATATTCGAAAATGAATTGCGCAGATTGCGCCATACTATTTCCGGACTGAACCGTTTGGCGGCCAAATCGGTCACAAATTCTTCGATTTCTGACACAACATCTAGTTCCGGGTAAGCCTTTCGTGCCGTACTTTCTGCGGTCACAAGCGCTTTTGTCATAATTACCAGATCCGGCGGCAACCTTAACTGATGATTTCGTATCAGCGTCGTTATGCTCATAAACATTTGGCCAATATCCATATCCTTGATCGGAACCGCATAATAAGTCTCCAATATGTCAAGAAGCTCTCTTTCGAGTGCCCTCGGCTGAACTGTTTTTCCCCTGACCTGGCAGACACGAAGCAAACCGTGTACGAGCGCATCGCTGTCTTTGTCGACCACGGCCTTGAGCAGGTCTATCAGCTCGAAACGATCCCTTTCTGTGAGCCGTCCGGTCATTCCCCAATCAATGATGCACAGTTTCATATCGTCGGTAATGAGCAGGTTACCGGGGTGTGGATCGGCATGGAAAAAACCATCTTTTAGAATCTGTTTGACCGCATGGCTATTTCAAATCGGTCAGATGCCTCCGCCAAACCGATCGCACCTGTATTCCAGATGCTTGCGGCCGAGGCCGTTCCGGCAACTTTATCTTGATCTTTTAAAAGGGCTCCGCCGCCAATGAAGCCAATGCCGGTGATAATACCTTGGATATCACACGCCTCCCCATCTGTGCTCTCGATAACCGACATCCCGACAAGCATAAATTTGCAGGATACAACGGCAACCAGTGGAAACGTACACAAGCCGAATTGCCACTTACTCTTTTCACGATCCCATCCGATCGGTAACGCCAACAAATACGCGGAAAAAAGATGTGTTGCATCGTTGACGATCAGATGCCATTCAATATAATCCAGAAAACCTTTTGGCTGGTCAGCGACATTCAACGTAAATTAGGTCTTAAGCCCGAGGAAATTATCATTGTTGGTTTGTTGTTTGAAATATGCCCGCTCGGTGGTATTGTCAAACCGGAGCTCGAAACGTTCGGTTTCTGTCAACTTAGTCTAGTCAAACGCGGTAATAGGGGTTTCTTGTGCATCGGGATTTAAGTTGTTATTGTATAATAGCCTGAAAATCATTTGAGAAGTTGTACTATTATTTCCCTTCCTGCGTTCAAAATACGATGTGCCATTAGAACCGCAGGTAGCGTTCAGACGACAAAAAGAGTATTAGATGATGAAAACCATGAGAATCTTTTTGATTTTATTGTTCGCCGGATTTTTAACGGCTGTCCCATATTCATGGGCTCAGGATAAAACAGACACTGCTGAAGAAAAAAAGGCACCTTCAATCGCCATATCCGACGAATTGGACGATGTGATGATCCGGGAAGCCACCAAGGTCAAAGAGGAGTTTCAGCAAAAAGCGCGTTCGCTTTTTGACCGTGTTCCACTCGGCTGGAATCTTAGGACCGTCACCTACTTGTACGACCTGGTGATGTCGCTGCCGGGAAAAATCCCGGTCTTTACGCGCTTTGTGATCGAACAAGGTAAGGTGCTAGGTGTGATCGGATCGTTCCTTGTCGTCGTGTTTATTGGAGTTGTTTTATACAGCCTGCTCGGTCAGCGACGAGTGATGGACTGGGTGGAACGTAAGGTTGAACCGATGTCTGGGTATATTCCGGAAGCCACCTATCCCTTTGTTATGTCCGGGATCAAGGTAGTGGTTTCGGCCTTGATCCCGCTACTGTTGCTGGCAGCATTTGCGCTGATCAACGCCCTGATAGACTATTCTGAGGCCTGGTTTCAACTTATCGGGCGTCTACTCGGGTTCTGGGCTGCCGGGGCACTTTTACTGTGCCTGCTGAAAGAAACCCTCACCCGAGACCTCTTCAAGGTAACGGCTCAGTATGGCCGGACGATTTATCGCTGGGCACGGTTGGCATTGCTGTATGCGATTTTCGGTATCGCCGCATACTGGGCCGCAGAAGTATTTGAGATCCGTGAAGATGTCTTGGCACTTTTGCGTTTTGCGATAGCGATTTCCATCACGGTTGTTCTCTTGATACTGCATTTTAACAAGAAAGCCTTTATGTCTCTGTTGCCGGAAATCCCGATTCAAAGCTACATGTCGTTTCGAACGTTTCTGGAGCGGTATTACTTTCCCCTGCTAATTGTGTCGTTTATGGCCGCACTCTTATGGTGCTTCGGATATCGGGCTTTGGGCCGGCTGGTCTTGATCAAAATCTGGTTCACCGGCGCTGCCTTCATCGTCATTATGTTTCTTTTTCACAGCCTTAAGCGCTATCTGGACAATTGGTATCATAGACTTGATGCCACCGATGAGGACGCCCGGATGTTTGTCGGCGCCTTACGGTCGATTCTTAAATACGCCACCGTTGTGGCGACCCTGATTATCGTTCTGAACATGCTCGGCTTATTAAATCCCCTGCAGCGCATTATGTCCTTTCCAATTTTTCAACTTGGCGATACCACGGTCACCTTTTGGTTAATCGTCAAGTCGATTCTGATTCTGCTCACCTTTGTCTACTTTTCCCGCCTGGCCCAGGCTTATTTTGATTACAAGCTATATCCCTCATTCGGCATCGATCCCGGCCTAGGGTATGCCCTCAACACGGTATTCAAATACACGGCTCTCGGGATCGGATTTTTGATTGCGCTGAACATCATAGGGCTCAACCTACAATTCCTCTTGGTGTTTGCCGGCGCCATCGGCATTGGTATCGGTCTCGGGCTTCAGAACATGGCTGCCAATGTGATCAGCGGCTTTACCATTATCTTCGGTGGAAAAATCCGCAAAGGTGACTGGATCGAGGTCGAAGGTATGATGGGAAAAGTAACGGACATCTATCTGCGAGCCACCAAAGTGCAAACCCGCGACAATATCGAATATCTGGTACCCAATTCCAACATAATTGCCAACACCATGGTGAATTATACCCTGTCCTCAGCCTTTATCCGGATCGAACTGCCGGTGGGTGTTTCATACAGTGCCGATCCGCGCCAAGTTGAAAAAATCCTGCTGACGGCTGCCGAGAATGAACCGGAGGTTGACAAAACCCATCGACCGGCGGTGCGTTTCGTGGCATATGCCGACAACTCCATCAATTTTGAATTGCTCATCTGGATTGACGTCCGCAAGACACCGCGGCGCAGGGTCCGAAGCAATCTTTATTTTGTGATATTCGAAGAGTTTGCCAAAGCCGGCATCGAGATTCCGTTTCCCCAAAGGGACATCCATATTCATTCTCAGGCGGGATCAACCGAAGCCGAAGCCACCTAAACCGCACTCGTTATCGTTATCGCCTACTTCTTTTCAGAATGTCCCCGGCCGGGGCACATCATTTTTGCTTACTTCTTGATTATCGGCTTTGTCTTTTGCCCAGGCCAGATCATTGCCGCTGGCTTCGAGACCGCTCTTAAGAACGTCTTTACCGGTCTCTAAGACCAGCTCGGTAAAAAGAGCAAAATGGTCTGAACCGAAACCTGCTAGCCTACAAATCTTGGACAAGGTGAAATGGTCGCTGTGGAACAAGTGATCCAGCGGCCAACGAATGAACCAATAGTCGGCATGAAAGGTGTTGAACATGCCACGACCGATACGGGGGTCGAGTAGGCCACTAATCTTTCTGAACAATCGGGTTGTCTCAGACCAGGCCACATCATTCAAATCTCCGGTGACGATGACCGGTATGTCGGCTTCGGCGACACTTTTTGCCACAATGATCAGTTCTGCGTCACGCTCCGAGGATGCTTCGTTTTCCGTCGGGCTCGGCGGTGCCGGATGTAGGAAATGGGTGCGTATCTTGTGCTCCGAGCAGAGGGTGACCAGCGTGTGAATCGAGGGCACCTCAGGCGCTACCAGGTAGTCTATCTGGCTGTCGGCAAGCGGAAGTCTTGAATATACGTGCATTCCATAGAGATTATCGAGTGGACACTTGATCGTGTAAGGATAGTCTGGTACCAGCGAATCCAACTTTGTCTGCCACCATTCATCGGATTCCAACGTTACGATAATGTCCGGATCATTCTCGCGTACAAGTTTAATAAAGGTCTTGGCGTTGCGGTTCGGTGTCAGGACATTGGCGGTCAGAACCCGAATCGTGGGTTGGCTATCCGAACTTCTCGCAGACTTCACCTCTACCGGAAATAATTGGGTGTATGGGAGGATCCACCATGCATGGTATACGAGACAAATCAAAACGACAATAAGCAGAATCCATGTTGTGAAATTCGATAAATCCAGCAATGCCGCTTCTAATGCAAACAAAAACAATGAGACCACGAGTAGTTGCAGCCGCGGAAAATCCAGCGCTCGCACCCACCAGGCTTCGAAACGCCACATCGGCACGAGCGTCATGATGGTGAGTATGATTGTGGCAAATAGGAATATAGCAAATAGCACAGCGATATTGTCTTATATGAAACTACACTTCAAAAAGTTGAGGTTGGTTCTATCCTGTTTCCCTTTACATTTCGTAGGTTGGGTTGAGCCTTATCCAGGCTTTGTTGGATTTCGTTGCACTCAATCCAACCTACATGTTACCGGTATGATTGCCAAATGCGAAACCCAACAGCAACCGATTTCGGAACCGAACCACGAAGTTTCTTTGCTGATCAGACTGGCCGTTTTTTTGGCCAGAGGCGGCGCTCGTGTGAAACTTCACGAGATCAAACAGCGAACCGCAGAATTTCGATATTTTCTTTTTCAAGTTTCTTTATTGATCAGGCTGGATCCTCGCGGTCAGCGGCAGCGCTTATCTGCAAATCACCGTAGGTCATTATCTCAATAGGTGCATTGCTTTAAGCATCGGCCGGGGATCTACCAGATGCCTTGAGAACCATCCTTTTTGTTTTTTTTCAGCCAACCCCAGAGCCAGCGAAAGAACCTCTGAAAAATGCAGAACCGGAACCTTATCTTTCAGCGAACAGCGTACCTCCAGGTTCATATGACACATGGAACAGGCCGTCACGATGCAATCGGCCTCAACCCGGCCGGCACCTTCGATGATCTCGTTCACCATGGGTGTGACGATATCCGGTCGGGCCACCGTAAGGAAGGTTCCGCAGCAGCGGGAAGAATAGGCCCATTGGACCGGAGTGCCTCCCAATGATGACATGATCTTTTCAATCAGGCCGTGATAATTTTTTTCGTGGCGCAGAGCCGGGGGGCGGGCCAGCATGCAGCCGTAATAAGGCACAAACCGCATCCCATTTAAGCGTGGGATCTGATCCTTGGCAAAACTTAACAAGTCTAATTTATCCAAAATCTCAAAAAAATGTATGATTTCAAGATTGTCGTCAAAAGCTTTGCCCCATGTTCTTTCATAGTGTTCACGGGCACTCGAATCTGTTTTCAATTTGAGGTAGGCGTGCCGCAGACGCAACAAACAACTGGGACATGCAACCAGCAATGGTCTTCCCGGCGGCGCCAGGGATAGATTACGACAGGCCAAATCAAAGGCAATATCGGCATTGACGCTGTGGGCTGAAGAGCTGCCGCAGCAGTTCCAATCTTCCAGCTCGATTAGTTCAAAGCCCAGGTGCTTGAACAGAAAAAGGAGGGACTCATTGTTTTCACGGGCGGTGGAAGCCAGAGAGCATCCCGGATAATAGGATAATTCCGTCATACTTTGCTTTTCCATGAAATCAGCGACTAACGGTAGAGTCAGGGGGAATGAGTAAGGCTCCTGTAGGGTGCCGGGTCCATGCTCTGCTGGTGATCGCTGATTTTAACTCCCTTGATATGCCGCCAGTATTCTACATATCTAGATCAATATGCTATGAGCAGCCGGTAACGCTATAACCTTTTCAATTCTCATCCCACCAAAGCTGGGCGGCATATCAAGGGAGTTATACCGTCTGTTTAGGCCGAAACAACCGCTTGATTTTTTCAATATCACCGATTTTCGATGGTAGCAAATCAAGCTTTCTTTTGGCCAGCATTTTCAAACCAACCACAACATCGCTCAACCAATCCTTTTTACGCAGCTTGTAGCGCATCATTATTTCCAGCTTGTGCGTTCGGCCGTATCGTTCAATGGAATTTAAAACTTCCCTGTGCAGGTTATAAATATCCGGTTCTGCCACGGCAACCCCTTCTTCAATGGCAATTTCACGCAGGGTATCATTTATTCCTGGAATATCAATGGCATTGGGGCATTGGATGGAGCAGGTATTGCAGCCGACACAGATCCATATGGTTGAACTTTGCAAGGCCTGCTGTTTTTGTCCCAGCTGCACCAGGCGGATGATCCCGTTGGGCGCATAATCCATGGCCTGGGAGAATGGACATCCGTTGACACAGGTTTTACAATGCCAGCATGCATTGAAATTCACGCCGGAGCGGCGTTTAACTTCGGCCCCAAAGCGGGTGTCCATTCCGTTAAGGTCGATCAAATTATTTGTTGGGTTTTTCGTAAAATTGTTCATGGATACGATACTGACAGAGAAAGAAGGTCGCGTCCTTGACTTGAGTCAAAAATTCTTACTGAATCGTAAATAGTGCATTGAACTTTTGATATGATGAAAGTTGTAAGGCTTCCGAGCCCAGGGGGGGCCGGCATCGATGAATCTCTTGGAAGGGACTGGGGCCACCACTATTGAATCTACTGGTGGCAGCTGATTTTTCGTTCCAAGCCGGTAATCACTCCATGACACCGACAGGCCGTGCTCAACGCGATAGGCCCTGGGGTTTGTTTCACGTGTGTCAGCGTTTCAAAAAGTTGCTCAGGTCGATACCCCCCGATCCCTGGTCCTAGCTGGTGGCTCCGTATGGTTAGGGACTTAAATGGTTCAATATCTAAATCTCCCAATAATTCAAACATATTCTGGTGTCGTCTGTTCCGGGTTACGGTGCATATATCACGGGGTTCATCGCAATCAGCGGGACATCTGAAATCGGCATGACTGACGTATAGGCTTCCTTCGGAGCCGCGCATGGGATTGGGAACCAGTGCCTCGAGTTCTGCCGGTATTGGAATCCGTCTTAATTCTTGCGGCCCCAACTGCAACAGAATCCACTCGGCAGCCAGATGAACGGGCAGTGCCGGGATGATCCAATCCGGTTGACGGCCTTTATTTAAGTGCTTAAAACAAAAATCCATGCCATCTGAAACTTCCAGGGTTGCCGTCGGGCTTTTACACTTCAGAAGGTGCTCCTCGAGGGGGTCGACCAGGACAAAATGCCTGTCTTTGTCGTCTTGCGACAAACGGTGAAAAGCTATCGTTCCAAAATGACCGACGCCAATGATCCAGATCTCTTCCATGATGACAAATCTAATTCCTATTATGACCGGTTCCAGGTTCAGGGTTCAAGGTTCAAAGTTTATTAGATGGTGAATTCCGTAACTTTATACTCCATTTTTTAGATTGGTCTTTTCACCCATTGGATGAAACCTGGAATTCGACTCGATAGATACGTAATACTATTGATAGAGACCAGTTAGAGCACTTTAATTGCGAACCCTGAACGTCGACCCGCTCATCCTAGTAAATATAATTTAGGATTAATCACTGCACGAACGTTCATCTAACCATCAGTCGAATGTGCATTCTCGCCAATTTGCTGTGTGTAAATATTTCGGGTCTATGTTTGTACTTTCAAAATTTACATTTTCCAGCCTGGCAGCATTGAAATCAGCGACACTAAAGTCCGATCCGCTGAAATCAGTGTTGAAAATCTGTGCTCTGCGAAAATCGATTTCGTGCAATGATGCATAACTAAAATCGGCCAGCTGGATGGTGCTTGCGGTGAATTTAATTTGGGACAATTCTGATGATGCCCACGTTGAAAATCTCAAATTAGCATTTGTACAATTTGCTTTAGACAGCACCGCATTCCCAAGATAGGCGTTGTGGAAAAATGCACTGGTAAAATCAATATCTGTAATCGTGATGGTCTCGTAAAAAGTCCGAAAAAGGCCAATTTTCAAATTTCACACTTAATTATTTCAATAGGTTATAAGCTCGAAATTTGAGAATTTTGACTTTTTACGAGACTGTCAATCGTGGTGTCGGAAAAATCACAAAATTGAAGATTGGCTTGGGTGAAGTCGTTGTTCTGAAGCCTTGCCTCTGTCAGTATGCTCCATTGCATATGAGCTTGATGGAACCGACAGTTGTATATGTCAGCCTGTTTCAAGTTGTCCGTTCCTAAATTGGAACGGCTAAAGTCGATGTCTCTGAATACCGCCCCTATCAAAACAGCACCAAACAAATTGCGATATGATAAATCGCAACGTTTCAAGTCGGCCCTGCAACCGCGGGCTCCCTTAGATTCCAACCACCGTCGATGGTCGCCCAAGATATGTGTCAGCCCATCGGGTGAGGGTTTTCTTGGTGATTTTCCCTGCATAACTTGATTTAGTTGTCTTCTTTTACATCCCTTAATCGTTCATCTTTTTGGATGGTCATAAATCGCCCACCACAGTTCTGCACTCACGTAAATAGCATTTTTCCTCTTATCGCCCATCCGGCATGAAACATTAAACGTGACCATAAATCCGGTTCGATTGCCGCAATGAGGACAAAATTTGGTTGGCATGATAATATTGCCCTTATAGGGGAATTATGTCATTCTGTCAAAGAAGGCTAAAGAACGATGGAAATTTTAGAAGTAAAAAGAAAAATCAGCATCACGCGATCCAATGAATTCAAAAAAAAGAAACTGGCCACCCACGCACTCAATGTCGGTTCGCTTTGCGGTCATGGATGCCTGTATTGCTCAACACCGACCATGATGCGTACCCAAAAGTCAATTTTCAAAAACATCAAAGGCTCTTCATTTAAAGCTTTTCAAGCTGGAATCGCCGTGGTGGATCCCGACACACCAGAACGGACTGCAGAGAAAGCCCACCTTCTTAAAGCTTCAGATACCGTGATGTTCTGCACCTATACGGATGGCTGGAGTCCAGAGGCTCAAAAATTCCAACTGGGTAGAAAATGTCTCCAGGAGGTCCTGACAACTTCCCGGTGCATGGTTCGAATCCTGACAAAGAACGCGGCCGTCCAGGATGACTTTGATTTAATTCGGCAGTATGCGGATCAGGTGGAGTTGTCTTTGAGCTTGACGGCGCCACCTTCAAAAAACAACTTAATTAAAATTCTTGAACCCAATGCCTCACCACTAGTAGACAGAATTAAAGCGCTGCAGGCAGCCAAAGAAATGGGAATTCCTGTTTACGGGATACTCTGCCCTTGCCTGCCCGGGATAGCGG
>JASFFJ010000099.1:0-14928 GCA_050124355.1 Desulfobacterales bacterium
CAGTGCGATTGGTAACAATCCGAATGATATCATCAATTTTTTAAAAGAAATGAGTCAACGATCAAATATTGCGGTGGTAATCGGTGGACAGAAAACTATCGGTGAGTATCTAAAACTTGCTGCCGTAGCTAAGGAGAAAGATGTGTCTGTGAGCCCGGATACCCAAGCGTTGGTATCGATAGAAAATCAATTTAAATCCCATAACCGACCACTGACGCATTGCAATAAAGAAAAGGCGATGCTGCTGCCCTCCGACACCCACTTTCTCAGGAATCCCGTCGGTGAAACTTCCGACTGTCATTTTAAAATTGGCCAATGTGCTTTTTTCATTCTACCCGGAGTTCCTTCAGAAATGCGTAAAATGATGCAGGAACAGGTGATTCCTTGGATCATAAATATACAGGAAACAACCAAGGACGTCCGCTTGATTAAAACTTTATCAACTTTTGGTTTGACCGAATCTGCCATGAGAGATCATGTGGACGATTTCAATCAACTATTTCCACAGATAAAGATTAGTTACCGCACAAATTTCCCTGGTATTCAAGTAAATCTCTATCGTTTCGGGACTGATAGAGAGGACGTGCATGTGCAAATGAAAGCGGCCAGCCAATGGATTCACCGCAAGCTGGGCAAAATGATAATATCAGATATCGGTGAGTCTATTGAGAAAGTCGTGGGCGATCTTTTAGGGCAAAAACAGGCTCATCTGGCGATTGCTGAAAGCTGCACTGGAGGGCTTATCGCTGATTTGCTTACCAATGTGCCGGGAAGTTCTGGCTATTTTGTTTTTTCGGCTGTCACATACTCCAATCAGCTGAAAATGAAAATCCTCGGAGTGACAGCCCAGACCTTAGATCGCTACGGCGCCGTATCCGAGCAAACCGCCCAAGAAATGGCCCGTGGAGTTCAGCAGATCTCCGATTCAACTTACGGGCTTTCGGTCAGCGGCATTGCGGGACCCGGTGGTGCCACGAATGGAAAACCTGTGGGTACGGTTTGCATCGGTCTTGCTTCTTCAGATTTCGTCCGAGGTCGTCGGTTCTGCTTTAATTTCAACGACCGCTGGATGAACAAGTACATTTTTGCGACTACCGCTCTCGACTTATTAAGGCAGGAACTATTAGGAATTATACACTGATGATGATCTTGTATATTGGAAGCGGTATTCTGTTATGGTACCTCATCTTCAGCTTGTTTCTTACCTATCTGGTTCAACAAATTCCACGCCGTTCAGTGCACGATCCACCGGATTGGGGCAACATACTTGATTCCAAAATATCTGCTGCAGACGGCGGATTTTTGGAAGTATGGCGAATAGAGCCCGAAAAATCGTCACGTGGTACGGTGGTTTTTGCTCACGGATGGAGTCGCAATCGGGACCGAATGGTAGCCCGGGCCAGGTGTTTTGGCTATTGGGGATTTACCACCGTCATTCACAGTGCCAGAGACCACGGACAATCCAGCCCCTGCAGATTCATGAATGCCATGAGATTTTGCGAGGATATTGAAGCGGTGCTGACTTGGGTCGATGTTCCGGTTATTTTGTATGGACATTCAGCCGGTGCAGCCGGCGCCATCATTGCCGCTGAAAGAAATCCAGATAAAATCAAGCTCCTTTTTCTGGAAGCATGCTACGCGGATACCAAGGAGGCGCTATTGAGCCTGTACCGATGGTTCAATCCTTTTTTCGGCCTGATTTTCGGCCAGATGATACTATTCTGGATGAATTTGTTTTACAGGAACAAATTGGCCACCCTAAGCCCCGCACGTCTGGCACCATCGTTAAAGATACCGGTGATGATAATCCATGGAGAAGAAGACCGGCGTTTTCCGCTGCAATTCGCTCAGAAACTAAAAGACAATTTTGCACAAAATCTGGTTGAGCTGTACCTTGCGCCCGGTGCAGGTCACAGCGACTCCAGTAAGACGCCAGGCTACCAATCGGCGGTGAAATCGTTTCTGGATCGACGCATGCAGACCGAAGTGGATAAGTGACTCGGGGGCACTACGATCATGGATGACAGCATCTGGTTGGAGTGAGAAGACGGCCGACCATTCTTAAAAGATTAATGTTGATATCTTAGGCATATTGTTTATCTGATCCCGCGGACCGGAACTGTTTTATTGCTTAGGCTTTCCTAACATAAGTTCATCCGACGTTTCACTTTTAGTAAAGAATTCTGCCTTTATGCGTTTGTTTTTACTGCCAAGGACCTTAATCCGTCCATCTTTTTGATAAAGTATAATTTTAGATCCGGTAATGGAATTTTTGCCGTTAATTACCGTAGAATTTTCGCCGATCAAAACAACCGTCATGGATGCCGTATCATATTCCAGTTTTTCAGACTTTGCGATAAATTGTTCCGACGTAATGTTAACATTGCCGGTGGCAACAATTTTTTTCAATATCTCTTCATCGTTTTGCTCTTTTTCGGAATTCAATAATTCTCCCTTGTAATAAATCCTCAGCTTATCAGAGGTTATCACAAAATCCGCCTGGACTGCCTTCACATTGCCAATAAATTCAGCAAATTTTGCCTTATTATCTGAATCCAACTGCTCGGCGGTTATTACAATAGGCATATTTTCCGATTCTGTATCGGATGTCTCAGTCTTTGAACTGTCAACTGCAAATGCTGTAACCGAAACAAGCGTGGTAGTTGCTAATATGCTGATTGTCAAAAGCAGCACAATTTTAACAATTGTTAACTTAACAAATTGTAACTGTTGCACAAGACCTCCTGAAATATGGGAAAATAATATTCCCAATTATTCTGAGAGAACGATTACATAATGAGCCCATTGCAGCCCAACGACACCAAATATACCACAATAAATTAAATTCCATTAACAAAAAAATGATAATTGCTAAAAATACGATGTTGGCCATCCAGTCGACGATTAATTTTTCCTTGCATCGTCAACCCATAACGAATATAATACACAATTATGATCACGCCTTGCACTCATTCATCCTTCGGTTCAAAGGATCTGTCTTTTGTTCGAATGAAGCAGGGTTTGAAACGCATACTTTTCCCCTCAAAGGAATGCACTGATCGCAACATAATAAATTGTCACAGATAACTCTATATCGATAAATTAATCTCTTGATTCATATAACATATTGTATACTGCAGATAAGATGAGAAAAACCGTCGCAACATTTATTTCTTCCTCTAATCATGCCAATCCGGATACCAACCCCCTTGTTCGGCGATATGTTTTTGATTGATATTATAATGCCTGAAAGCGTACTATCTGCTCTTTCGGGAAGTTGTAAATGAACTATTTTATTCGCAAGGTCTCAGTTTCATAAGCGGTTCGGTTTCGCTCTGAAGGAAAAAACCATAGTTTAGTTGGCTGCCTGAAGTTTGGAACCGCTAAAAACCTTAAAGATGGAGGATTGCACCATGGCCAATGGAATTGTCAAATGGTTTAATGAACGTAAAGGTTACGGTTTTATCGAGCAGGATGAGGGTCCGGATGTATTTGTTCATCATTCAGGAATCAATGCGACCGGTTTTAAATCTCTTAATGAAGGTGACCGGGTTAACTTCGACATAGAAGAGGGACAAAAAGGTCCCCGAGCGGTAAATGTCACAGTCGTTTGAGTGTCTGACCACGAGACAAGAAGGGCATTTCCTTTTATAACGGATCGTCCTTTTCTTGCATGATCACCCGTCATTCTATGATTTCCAGGACGTGTCGTTTTCTAGCTTTTCCTGAAGCCGCGCTTAAAATGGTTCGGATTGCTTGGGCGGTTCTACCTTGTCTGCCGATAATTTTTCCCATATCTTTTTTTGCAACCCTTAGTTCCAATACAGTGGTGTGTCTACCTTCAACGACACTAACCTCCACCTTATCCGGGAAATCAACCAGTGCCTGCGCAATGTAACTGATCAGATCTTTCATCGCTCTGCCTCCTTTGGGAGTTATCAGTATCAAATATGGATCAGCTCACTTTTATATTTTACAAAGGCAACTCGGCTGCCGATATTTCTTAAAGATCCGACATATTTTTCCAATTACATGCCCTACTAAAAAAGATATTTTTTTGTGTAATCCTATGGAATTCGGGTAATTAAATTATTGAAGGTCGAGTTTAGCATTCAATTCTATTCGTATCAGATAGTCGTTCTGAAGTTAAGCATTTTTTTCACGCTGATATTTAGTTTAACTAAAGAAATAGGAATCAAGCTGGTCGTCTGAGGATATATTACTGAATAAGATCGATATGTATGCGGTATCCGTCACACCGGTTATGATTGTGCGTGCTTATGTTTTTGACGAATGATTGCATTCTGGGATAAGAAAAAGAATAGTGCATTTGTCATTAAAGTTAAATCAATTATATGGTTTTAATTCGATTTGTTTTTCGCCGGATAACTCCTTTACGTCGATCATTATGAGATCTTCTCTCCGGAACATGCAAACTATATGAAAAGGTTCTGCGATCGACACCAATTCTTCTACCACCCTTATCTCTTAATAGTATCTGATCTTCGGGATTTTCAACATCAATTTTATAATATGTATCTGCCATGGCAATCTCGTAAATGGAAATATGTTGATATCTAAATCGTCTCTGAAAGGATCATCACTGTCAGGCTGCATCCCCGTTCTTTGAAAAAATCGTAAGATAATATTCGGCCCCTACAATCTTTCTGAGCTATAAACAGCATAAATTATGCCAGGGGACCAATGGCTTGAATTTGGGGAACAACAGGAACTGCATAATTATTTTTTAATAATAATTACAAACTGATATATAAAATATTTATCGAATTTAGAACTAGGTAAAATCTAATTTCAGCTTCTTAAATTATTGCTTCTATGAAAAATAAGTAAGGTTATTATGAACTGGGTGAAATATTCACCCGTCGGAAGATCGTGTTGAATAAATTTAGGGATAAATCAGGCGGTGGGAGCACTAAGCTATATAGTCTGACCTACAGCAACGCTTATAGCGAGCGTAATACATACTGACTCACTATTAGAAATTAGAAATTATTCAGGGGCGTCAACTCCAATTCCTTTATTTTTGTAAGTAGCGTCTTGTAACTTACTTTTAAAATTTGGGTGGCACGGGTGCGATTCCAGCCGGTTTTTTCAAGTACATAAGAGATGACATCTTTTTCGACCTGATCCGCTACTTGCTTTTTAAACTTTTTGAGTGACAGATCCGAAAGATCCAGTTGCTGACCATTTAGTCCCGAAAATTTGATAAATTTGGGGGTATTACTTGCTTGTGTTTTATCGTCGTCGATATTTTGGCGGTGATTGGTAATAGGAATCATTGTATCAATACTTTCTTCGCCTTCACCAAGCACAATTATCCGTCTGAGCACATTTTGCAGTTCTCGCACATTTCCTGGCCAATGGTATGCTACCAGCTTATCCATTAAATCTTTATTGATGTTCAGCGGCTGACTGGCCTTTAATTGTGAAACGTATTGTTCTGTATAATATGAGATTAATGGTGCGATATCTTCCGGCCTTTTGCGTAAAGGATCAATATTTATACTTGCCATGCTTATTCTATAGTATAGATCTTCCCTAAATTTTCCGGCTTTTAAATCTTCAGCCAGATCGTGGTTGGTGGCAGCAATGACCCAAGCATTGCTTTTAACTGTTCTCTCAGAACCTAACGGAATAAATTCGCCATCTTGCAGGGCGTGCAAAAGCTTCGCTTGAAGGGATAAGGACATGTCGCCTATTTCATCTAAGAACAATACGCCACGGTTTGCCTGTTCGAATTTACCTCGCATTTTACGCTGTGCTCCGGTAAATGCCCCTCGTTCATAACCGAACATCTCACTCTCTAACAAGGTATCGGGTAAAGCGGCACAGTTCACTTTAACAAAAGGACCTCCGTACCGGTTGGATTTTTGATACAGTGTCTTAACGACCAGTTCTTTGCCGACACCAGTATCACCGAAAACCACTGTGTTTAATTCAGTATCGGCTATTCGTTGAATCAAATCTCGAACACGAGCTATATTTGCGCTAACGCCTATCAGATCACTTTCCATGTTTTTAGACTTATTATTTAATTATTTGAGTTACTATGTCCTGAGCGACCGGTTATGTGTATCCCTCAATATTTAGATGTCACTGCAATTGCCATCGGAGCATTCAGCGATTCTTGTCGATGCTTTCGCACTTTCATGCATAATCGGCTTTTTGTCGGAATCCTTTAGAGCAAATTCCATTAAAAGGGGCTCCTTTATTATATTTCCGGGCTCAAATAAGTATTCTTTTGAGATGATTTTTTGAATCAGAGATGCCAATTTTTTTGAATTGTGACGTACCATATCCTCTGAAGAATCCAACAAATCGTCGGTATATATCCGGCGATTTCTTATTTGTTTTTCCACTGCCTCTATTTCAACAAATTCAGATTTTTCTGCGAAATATTTTTTCAAGAGTCTTATATTCGGTTTTTTATTGTTTAGTATGATTCCATCAACTTGCCGGCCAAGATATACTTCGACTTTTTTTAAAAAATCCTGTCCTCTGAAATTATGTGTTTCGCCGAATTTGGTCATGATGTTCAAAATATAAAAAACCCTAGCGGTTGTGCTTTGGATTGCTTCTTTAATTCCCGGTACTATGAGACTTGCAATAATACTTGTAAATAAATCACCGGGTCCTATGAGAATGATGTCAGAATCTATTATCGATTCAATTACAGGAGGATAAGCTGAAATTGAACCGTTATGGTGAGGAACCAAAAATAGATCCTTGATGGGCTCCCGGTGTGGATTTTGTGGTATATCAATCGCCGATTCTCCATAAATCCGGCTTCCGTCTACCAACTCGGCAACGAGGGTGGCTTTACTAGTGGTTGCCGGCAATACACGACCGGAAATTTCAAGAATTTCCGCTAAAGTTCCTATCGCTGCTGGGAAGCTTCCGGTGTATCTTGAAAGCATTGTAATCAGCATGTTACCGGCTTTGTGACCACGTATGCGCTGGTCACCTTTAAGCGTTTTCAGCATGATTTTTTTTGCAGCATCCCTTAAGGGAGAAAGTGCGATCGCACATTTGAGGATATCACCGGGAGGCAAGACACCGAGTTCGTCTCTCAATCTGCCGGTGCTGCCGCCGTTATCTGCCATTGAGGCGATGGCGGTAATTTCTATGTTTTTTATGTCTCGCAATCCTGATAGAAGTGTGTATTGACCACTCCCTCCGCCAAAGGTCAAAATTTTGAGTGCCCCATTTCTAACCAGGTACATTTCATGAATTCCTATCTGTTTATGATAAAACCAACATGCTCGCGATTGGATTGTTTACAGATTAATTCCGGCAATTGGAGTCAAAAAATTTATGATAAATGAGGATGGTGACCCTTGAAAATCTATCGGTTTTAACGGCAAAATCCTTAAGATAAATTTTAGCAAACAGTTTTATTTTGTGTATTTGTGCGAATTAATCCGTTTTTTTTAGGTTAGAAAAAAACGGCAAAAACAGATGTCGCAAGTCTTTCAAGGATTTCTCGATGGCATGGGGCAGGCTTTTTGCAAAGTTGTCCAATATGACAATTGCGTTAATTGATGAATCGCTAATAGATGTGACTCGAAGACGGTTGGCAATAGCTACATTGACGATTTGCATGTTACGATAGATGTTGGTTAGGCCATCAAGTTCAAGCTTAGCGGGATGACCCTCCATTTTTAAGAAATATTGTGCCAATAAATACATCGAAGTGGCTCGAAACAGGGTCTCCTCGTTGCTTGCCAGGGGCAAATGAAATCGTCCCATTGCCTTAAAAAAGGCAGTATGTGGACACCCGCAAGTTGCGATAACCAAACCCATCATCGAGCTGATAGCTTTTTGGGCGGTTGTATATTGGGTGATTCGTCGTTCCTGGGTTATGACATCCACCCAAATTTTGTCATATGAGATCAGACCGTTAAATTTCAGTACAATATTGACGATGTTGGCCGCCAGGGGGCAGTGAGGATCTGTGCTGACATCAAGAGGACAATGCGGGCATTGATGAAAATTTAGTTTGGTCCACTCCGGTAAGGATTGCGGGATATTGCCGGTAAGTTCCAGATTAAGCGGATTCAGCTCCAATTTAAATTTTTCACTGGAGTTATCTGGAAATCTGAAACAATACTCAATTACGATCGTTTTCATTATTGTTGATATGCCCGAAATGTAAACATACGGTGGGATTTTTCTGGTGCCCCCGGCAAGAATCGAACTTGCGGCACATGGATTAGGAATCCATTGCTCTATCCACTGAGCTACGGGGGCATCAATAATTGATCTCCGGCGATTAAGATCAAATTAAGAGACTATACCTGTCAAAAACCGATTTTGCTTTATGATCAGATATTATCTTTGCAACTATATTATGATACCAAATTTTTCAAACAGCCGCTCGCCTGAATTTGTGAAACAGCCTTACACCAATTCAATCCGCTTTGCAAGCGCTCTTCCATGATTTTCAAATCGATTAACTCGCTTAATTGCGTCATAAGGTCACAGGGTAGGGCATTGCGCAATCCTATGGTTGTCGACATAGATACAGAAGGAACGATACGATATGGGAAAAAGAAAGATCTACAACACAACCTTGGATGCTGATCTAATCAATCAAATTCACAATCATTTTAGATAATCGATAAGTTTTCGTTGTTCTCTGATCGCATAAAACTTTCCTTTGATCTCTTTTCCAATACGATATTTTAAGATCCAGGTCTTTAGAATGCAAAACAGGGTCATTCGACCCTGTTTTTGTATATTCTACAATAATTTTGGTGTTGACACGAATACTTTTTTACCCTATTGAGCTCCTTAAGAAACCATTCCCCATCTCTCTGCAAACCCTACAAAACACGGAAAAGGAGTCGCTATGAAAACCAAAATTGTGTTGTTACTGTGCCTACTGTTTTTGGTGGGGTCCGCCACGGCCATGGCCGAGGTAAAAAACCCCGACACCCTCATTCAAGCGTTAGCCCTAAACCAGGAATCTTTAGACCCATACTTTCAGTATGACATCACTTCGAATGAGCCCGTCAAAAACGTTTATGAAAACCTGCTGGCATGGAAGGGCGAAAGCGTCACAGAGTACACCCCTCATCTTGCTACACAGATTCCCACCCAGGAAAACGGTCTTATCAGCGCTGACGGTCGAGTATATACCTTTCCGATACGCAAAAACGTCACATTTCACAACGGTAACAGTCTCACGCCCGAAGACATTGAATACACTTACGAGCGGGCCATGATTTTTGACCGAGCTGGTGGCCCTTCGTGGATGATTCTGGAACCGCTTACCGGCTATTCAACCATTGAATCGATCGTGGAGGCTGAAGGTGGTGTACCCTACCCGAAGATGTTCGATAAAGACGGCAATCTAGCGGACCCGGCCTACAAGGATATTCTGGTCAAGGTCTTTAAAAAATATGTGGATCCGTCCGTGGAAGTTAACGGCGGCAACGTGATTATCACCCTTAAGACCCCTTATGCACCCTTTCTGAGCCAACTGCCCCAGGGTGCGGGCTGGTTTTCCATCCTGGACAAGGAATGGTGTATCGAACAGGGCGCCTGGGACGGCAAGGCTGACACCTGGTGGCAGTACCACGATCCCAAAGCCGAAAAGGACCCCCTTTATAGCAAGATGAACGGCACCGGCCCTTACAAGCTGGTCAAATGGGACAATGGTGTGGAACTCGTCCTGGAGCGGTTTGAAGGTTATTGGGGAGAAAAACCCCAGGCCAAGTACGTCAAAATTCTCACGATGCCCGAGTGGAGCACCCGCAAGGCCGCCCTGCTCGCTGGTGACGTGGACATGGCGGTTGTAGATCCTCAGTACTTAGGTCAAGTGGAGGGCCAGCCCGGCATACGGGTACACAAGCAGCTCGATCAGCTTTCTGTTTACATGCTCTTTTTCAATCAGACCATCGAGACCGAAGGCGGCAACCGTTACGTGGGTTCCGGAAAACTGGATGGGGAAGGCGTGCCGCCTGATTTTTTTGCTGACATCCATGTGCGTAAGGCATTTTCCCACCTTTACAACGATGCGGTCATCATCAACGACGTTCAGGGCGGCCACGCTATTGCCGCCTACGGCCCGGTAGTCAAGCCCCTGCTGGGATACACGGCCAAGGAGCCCGGATACAACCACAGTATGGAAAAAGCCGCCGAGGAATTCAAGCTGGCCTTTGACGGGAAGCTATGGGAAAATGGCTTCAAGCTTGTGGCGGCCTATGCGACCGGTCGAATGGTGGACAAGGCGGTCTTGGATTTAATCGCCTACAATGCCCGCAAGCTCAACCCCAAGTTCAAGGTGGAATCGCAGAGCTTTGCCTGGTCTACCCTGCTGTCCGATTATTTAAAGGGCGTCTATCCCATGTGGATATTGGAGTGGAACGCCGACTATCCGGATCCGCACAACATGGCATACCCCATTCTGCATCCCACGGGGTTTTACGGTTCGGCCCTCGGCGCCGCCTACCATGAGTGGGCCAACAAACACCTTGCACCGCTGTTGGAGCAGGGCGTTTCCGAGTTCGATCAGCAGAAACGCAAAGATTTGTATCAGGAGATCTGTAAGCGGGCCGAAGAAAACGCCGTCATCGTGTTCCTTTATCAGCCGACGCGGGTGCACGTGGAACGCGAATGGGTCAAGGGCTGGTTCAACAACGCCATTACCGAGAGCACCGGCAGGCACTTTTACCTGCTGAGAAAATCGGCGGACTAATTGCATACATTTGTAATTATGGGAGCACTAAAGGTGGCGACCACTACCTGCGCCAATGCCGCATAACATTAAATCAGCGACCATCAGCAGACCATGGCTCCGGCCCCTTCGAGGCCCCCTTGATCTCCGACGCTGCTAGTGGTCGCTGATTTTAGGCTCAAAGACGGAAAACATCTGTGTTTGCATACGTCCTTCGCCGGGTCATTATGATTCCTGTGACGCTTTTGGGTGTCACCTTGCTCGTTTTTGCCATGATGCAGCTGCTCGACCCCTATCAGCTGCTAAGTGCCTATGTGAGCAGTCCGGCGGAGCTCAAGGGGCAGAATATCGAACGTTTGATCACCAAGTACGGCTTGGACCAGCCCCTGCCGGTGAAATACACCCGCTGGCTAAGTCAAGTTGTAAAAGGCGATCTGGGTTGGTCCGAGTCAGCCAGTATGCCGGTTGGAAAGGCGATTCGAACCAAATTTCCGATAACGCTTGAACTGGCTCTCTATGCGTTTTTTCCAATTATCCTGGGCGGAATCTGGCTGGGCAAGCTGACGGCGGTACGCCACAACTCGGCCTTCGACCATTCGACTCGAATGGTTGTCATTGTGGGTTGGTCTTTTCCCGACTTTGTATTCGGGCTTTTGGTTATTCTGATTTTTTACAGCTGGCTGGGCTGGTTTCCACCGGGTGTGTTGAGCAACTGGGCCAGCCAGGTGGTGGAATCGGCCGATTATGCTCGCTATACCGGTTTGCTCACTTTAGATGCGCTGCTCAACGGTCGCCTGGACATCTTCTGGGATGCCCTGCGACATCTCTTGGGACCGGTAACCACCATGACCTACCTCTGGTCAGCCTTTCTGATCCGCATCACCCGCTCCGGCATGCTGGATGTGCTGCACAAAGACTACATCCGCACCGCCCGGGCAAAGGGCTTGCCCGAAAAAATGGTGATTCATAAGCACGCTTCCAAGAATGCCATGATCGCCGTTCTGACCGTGGCCGGGCGGCTGGTCATCTATCTGCTCACCGGCACGGTGATCATTGAAACCATTTTCAATCGGCCGGGAATGGGCAAATTTGTGGCGTTTGCGGCCCAGCAGCTGGACTACTCCGGCATTTTAGGCGGCACGCTGTTTTTTTCGCTGGTGCTCGTGGTGGGCAACCTGATTGTGGACGTGCTGTACGCAGTCTACGACCCGCGCATTCAACTTGGTTGAGGGCCGTTTCGGCATGCAGCTTTTCAAGAATTTGGACAAAGATACCCGGCGCAAGGCCAAGAAACTCTTCACAAACCCCACCGCTGTCCTGGGATTCGCCCTGCTGGCGGTCTACATTATAGTGGCGGTCCTGGCCCCAGTGCTGGCCCCTCCGGCCGATCCGGAAAACCCCTATATCATTCCCCGGCTCGGGTTTCTGACGGAACCACAACCGCCCTCAGCGGAAACCGTTTTCGGTACTACCGAAGGACAGTACGATATTTTTTACGCAGTTGTGTGGGGCACCCGCACGGCCTTTAAGATCGGATTCTTGGTGGTGTTTTGCACCACGCTCATTGGTGTGGCTGTGGGTGCGGCAGCCGGCTATTACCGGGGCGCGACGGATGAAATTTTGATGCGTATCACCGACGTGTTCATGTCCATCCCCTTTCTGATTGCCGTGATTGTGCTCACCACCTTGCTGGGCAAGGGGTTGGATAAGGTAATTGTTGCCCTGATCGCCTTTGACTGGATGGACACGGCCCGGCTGCTGCGGGGTAATGTACTCCAGGCCAGGGAGGAAGAGTATGTTCAAGCCGCGCGATCCCTGGGCTTGAACGATTTGCGCATCATTGTCGTGCATATCCTGCCCAACACCACCTTCCCCGTCATCATTCAGGCCACTATGCGTATCGGTACTCTGGTGGTGGTGGCTTCGGGATTGAGCTTTTTGGGGCTGGGAGCGCCTCAGGACTATGCCGACTGGGGCCAGATTATCAGCTATTCGCGCAACTGGCAGGGACTGGAATTCTGGTACACTATATTTTTTCCGGCTTTAGGGATGGTTCTTTTCGTCCTGGCCTGGAATCTCATCGGAGATGCCCTGCGGGATGTTTTCGATCCGCGGCTCGGGTAGAACAGGCGATAAGCACATGGAGAACGAGGTTTTGCTGCAGGTCACCGATCTGCATACCCATTTTTTCACGGACGACGGCGTGGTGAAGGCCGTGGATGGCGTAAGCTTTTTGGTGCGCAAAGGCAGAACCCTGGGAATTGTGGGTGAGTCGGGCTGCGGTAAATCCATTACGGCGTTGTCCATTCTCAGGCTACTGGATCATCCGGGCAGAGTGGTGGCAGGAGAGATCCGGTTCAAGGGTAAAAACCTTTTATCCCTGACGGAAAACGAGATGCGGGCCATTCGGGGGTGTACGATTTCCATCATCTTTCAAGATCCCATGACGGCGCTCAACCCGGTGCTCACCATCGGTGACCAGTTGAGCGAAGTGCTGCTGGTACACCAGGGCATGACCCCTTATAAGGCCAGAATCGCCGTGATTGACATGCTCTCTCGGGTCGGCGTGACCGAACCGCAAAAGCGATTTGAGCAATACGTCCATGTCCTTTCCGGCGGCATTCAGCAGCGCGCCATGATCGCCATGGCCTTGCTGTGTAAACCGGATTTGCTTTTGGCCGATGAACCCACGACAGCACTGGACGTCACCATCCAGGCTCAGATTCTGGAACTGATGCGAGATATCCAAAACGATTTGGAGACATCCATCGTGTTCATCACCCATGATCTGGGTGTCATCGCCGAGCTGGCACACGACATCGTCGTCATGTACGCCGGGAAAATTGTGGAATCAGCCCCGGTACGCAAACTGTTCAACGATCCGCGCCATCCTTACACCCAGGGCCTGTTAAAATGTCTGCCCCGGCTGGACGCCGATGAGAAAGAGCTATTCACCATCCGCGGGATCGTGCCCGGACCCTTTGACGTAGTGGCTGGCTGCGCCTACCATACGCGTTGCCGATACGTCAAATCCATCTGCCGGGACCGGTCGCCGACATTGGAGGAAGTGGCACCCGGCCATCAGGCGGCTTGCTGGCGAAGCCGGGACGAGTACAATACTGCTGAGCCAATCTCATCTGAGCCTTCCACAAGGGAGGATTGAACATGGCCGAACCACTGGTCATTGTCAAGCATCTCAAGAAATATTATCCGGTCAAAGCCGGTATTTTGCAGCGCACAGCAAACTGGGTACGGGCTGTTGACGATATCTCTTTTAATATTCGGCAGGGCGAAACCCTCGGTCTGGTAGGTGAATCCGGGTGCGGTAAAACTACGGCCGGCAAGGCCATGATCAATCTAGTAAGACCCACCGCCGGGGAAGTGTTGTTCAACATCTCGGATAACTGTGAGCGCAGCGAGTACATGGACATTGCAGGGCTGTCCAAGCGCGGACGCCGACGGGCCAGAAAAATGGTGCAGATTATCTTCCAAAATCCATACAGCTCCCTCAATCCGCGTATGACCGTTTTTCGAATGATGCGGGAAGTGATCGCCTACTACAAACTCGCCCCTGCCGACCAACCGGTGGCCGACCTCATCAACAAGCTCATGGCTACTGTAGGTCTGCAGCCCAGTGATGCCCATAAATACCCGCACGAGTTCAGCGGCGGACAGCGCCAGCGAATCGGCATCGCGCGTGCTTTGCTCATCAATCCCAAGCTTATTGTCTGCGATGAACCGGTCTCGGCCTTGGATGTTTCCATTCAGGCCCAGATTATCAACCTGCTGGCCGGTCTAAAAAGAGACCTGGGACTCACCTACCTGTTCATCGCCCATGACCTGGCCGTGGTCAAGCACATCAGCGACCGCATCGCCATCATGTATCTGGGCAAGATCATGGAAATCGCGCCGCGGAAGGAATTTTATACCAATCCCCTGCATCCATACACCGAAGCACTGATGTCGGCAGTGCCGTCCCCGGATCCGGACCGAAAAAAAGAACGCATTTTGTTAACAGGCGAGGTGCCGAGCCCTATGAACATTCCTTCGGGCTGCCGTTTCCACACCCGATGCCCCTTGGCTGAGGCCATCTGCCAGCAGACAGAACCGGAGCTTACTTCCCGCGGCGGTGATCACAAGGTTGCTTGTCATTTTCGTTGAGGTTTGCTTGTATGGATGCGGGCCAGTGCATTTTTGATGCATATGGTGATATCGATTGACACCCT
>JASFFJ010000100.1:0-14838 GCA_050124355.1 Desulfobacterales bacterium
ACCTTGACCGCTGTTAGTGTCGGAGTCGCTACCGCTCGTGTCACCCGAGCCGCTGCTTTCGTCATCGTCGTCACTATCGTCATTTTCTTTGTCGTCATCATCATCGTCGTTGTCGTCGTCATCACTGTCATCGCCATTGTCATCATCGCTGTCATCGTCGTCATCATCGTCATCATCGTCATCGTCATCATCGTCGTCATCGTCGTCATCATCGTCATCGTCGTCATCGTCATCATCGTCGTCATCGTCGTCATCGTCGTCATCGTCATCGTCGTCATCGTCATCGTCGTCATCGTCGTCGTCATCATCGTCGTCGTCATCATCGTCGTCATCATCGTCGTCGTCATCATCGTCATCGTCGCCATCTTTGGCGATAGCGTAGGTTTTAGCTAACTTTCCTTTTTTCACATCATAGGCATAAGGAGCCATCACCAGTGCCAAAACCATTAAACAAATCAATGCCAGTTTCAATCTGGCAGCGACCTCATTGAACCAACAGCAAATATTTTCCATTATCTCTTTCATACCAGCCTCCTGTGTGTTTAATGCGTTTGGATATATAACGCTTCAGGGTATGATTTTTATCCATCTAAAATTCAGATGTTGTCGTATTGTGAAATCTGATTCATCCCAAATGTTTGTAGTTGCGTCAACTAACCTGGATGTCGATCGAATCTTTCTGAATTTTATTTCTTATTTTTATCGGTTCTATGTCACCGTTCACAGGTTCAGGGTTCAACGTTCAGAGTTGTCGATTTATCATTGACTCTCAGACACCATTTTGACATGCTTGTATCAATAAAAAACAACTTTTTGTCGACTTATGTTACTATTAGCACAATAAGATATTCTCATTCTGATTCGGTATGCAAGCGAATATAAAAATGAGCCCTGTCCTCCTTTCGGAGCCTATTTACACGCTGACCGATTATGGCGCTCGGGTGGCCGTCGGCATCGTTGATCTCAAATCTCCATGGCCCCAAGGTCTAAATGACGATGAGAAACGGGCGCTTCGGCGATTGCAGAGGGATAAATACGTCGTTGCGCGTCACGTACCCAACCAAGCCTTCGAATCTCTTGTTGCCAAAGAAATCGTCGCCAAAGAGACAGTCGTTGACACCGATGCGACTTCACTAAAACACCGGTTAACCCGACGCTACCTTACAAGTCCGGTCCGCTTCGTCGACCTGTTGATGCTGGAGGTCACGACGTGCTGTAATCTCAACTGTCGCTTCTGCTTCAAAGGTGGACTTCCCAAAATCACCGATCAGAGAATTTATGATTTGGCACGCGCCATCGAGCATGCCAAACAGATGGGCATTGGTCAATTTCTGTTTAACGGGGGCGAACTCACCGTTTATGGTGATAAATGGCTTGATCTCGTGCGGCTGATATCCGCTACGGGGCATGTCAGCGGTGTCATCACCAATGGCTGGTGGGGAATACATGAACCCTTTTCCATCATGGGGCGCCGCTTCGAAAATGCCGCCGGCTTTGCAGCAGCTCTGAAAAGTGCCGGTATCAGCCAGGTCATGTTCAGTCTGGACGGACCGCGGGAAATCCACGATGCCTATCGCCGATGTTCCGGCCTATATGACCGTGTCATCTGCGCCGTGGCAGCGGCCAAGACAGCCGGCATTCGATGCGACGTATCGATCGTGCTTCGCAACGGACTCCATAAGAATGACCGGTTTTTTCAGGATGTGATGAAGATTTTCGAACTAGCAGATGATCCTCGTTCAATGGCGAAAAAGGGTAAAAAAACCATCAAGACAGGCGTCCTGCTCGAATCAGAATATGATTTTGGCAATGCCAGCAAATCCATTGTCGAGCGTAACAGCGCTCCTTACTCCATCGACCGGCAGGAGCAGTTTCAAGGCATATGCAAAGGCATCACCCATGGAATGAAACTTTCCATTCGGGCAAACGGCGAGGTGGAGCCTTGCACGATCGGGACAATGGGCAAGGGCTACGGGAATATCCATGACGAACCGCTTTCTACCATCGTCAACAAAATGCGGGCCTCGCCGGTATATCGCATGTTCGAAAAAAATACATTTGTTGATTACCGACCTTACTTCTCCCGTGATTTATTTGGCTCCCGATTCTTCCATCCATGCACGTTTTTCGGTATTATCGCCTCGTTAGCCGCCGGCGTTGAGCAACTGCGTGCAAACGATGAGCTGAATCAAAAGAATGTGGATGCGCTCAATCTAAAGATTGCACAAGAGATGGGATTTGTTTGAGCTTGTCTATAAACGATACACGGGGAACTCGATTCCCAGCTCGAGCAGGAAAAGAAAAATGGGGCCGTGGTTTGATTAATGCTTTTAGATAAATCAAACCCGACCCCATTTTTTCCCCATCCGTGTGATACAAATATTACTTCGATTTGGCCGGTGCGGCTTTGGCCTGGCCGGTAAAAAACCCTTCGAACTTACTAAAATTCTCATCTACGGTTTTCTTGAAGTCGTCCCGCCCTTTTTTGTAGACGGACCCCCACTCGTGGACAGCCTTTTTGCCGTCTTCAGGCAGCCAGACGGCCTGTTCCATGAGCACATTGACCATTTTTTCGGTCTGCTCTTGAAATGCGACCACGGCGTTAAAACCGTTGTCAAAAGTGGTTTTTTGAAAATCGATCATTTGCTTTGCAATTTTTCCTGTTTCCATTGTGTCGTTCCTCCTAAAAAGTTATCTGGTTTATGGTACTTCATCATGTTAAGCCTGATTATAAGCGTATTTTTTAGCATGTCAAGCAAAATTTTTGCAATGCACAAATTTTTTATTTCAGATGTGTTTTTAGAAAATATTTTAGAAAATATTGATATTATATTATAAAAATTAGTATTATTGATGTAAATTTTTTTATCGAAGAAAACTTTATCACTATTTTGTTGCGTTATGACAAAAATTGGACTTTAAATTTGCAGCTGAGGACATTAAGTATTAGTTGAACGGCTTCGAAACCTGTTTGGACGGCCATTATAAAAAGCGTTAGCTTGTACCAAGTTTAACCCTTTTTATTTTGTGGTTTAAAGGAAAATCAATCATACATTAGCATTTTTAACATTGCGTTGACATACATTAAATTACAACGTAATATATATTCACACATCCCGAAAGGAGCTTTACTATGGCGACCGTACAAAAGAGCATTCGTTTGCCGGAGGAGGCTGTAAAAGAAATTGAATTGCTGGCTTCAGTCACTGGTAGAGACTTTTCCGGTGTAGCAAGAGATCTTCTAATTGACGCAGTAAAAATGAGAAGATGTCCCGGGGTAACTTTCGTAGATGGTCCAACCGGAAAACGTGCAAAAATTGCCGGCACCGGCATTGATATCTGGGAATTTATCGCCACATTCAAAGGCTTAGGTGAGAATTACAACAAACTGAAAGAAGCTTATCACTGGCTAAGCAACCAGCAGATTCGATCTGCCCTCTCTTATTATGCTCTTTATCCCGCTGAAATTGATGAAAAAATCACCCGCAATGAGGATATCACTCAGGATCAAGTAATTAAACGTTTCCCTTTTCTAGCAAAACCGGCAATTAAGTCGTGAAGCTTTACTTAGATGAGGATATTAGCCCTAAGGTCTCCGTAATTTTGAGACAAAAGGGAATGGACGCGGTCAGCGCTCATGAAACCGGTATGCTTGAAGCTTCAGATGAGGAGCAGCTCTCCTTTGCAGCCGCTGAAGGACGGGTGATGGTGACCAGAAACAGGGATGACTTTATCGCCTTAACTGTGCAATTCTTTGATGATCTGAAGCCGCATAGAGGACTCATTATTATTCCTCACACGATACCAGGATCCGAGTTTAGTAAGCTAGCAACCCTTTTGGTGAAGATTTCTAAAGATTATCCCCAAGATTTGGAGCCCTATACCATCGAGTTTCTACCAAGAAAATAAACTGATAGCGGGACATCCTATGGTTTTTTTTCATTGTATTACGGGCTATTGTTTGGTAATCAGCTCGCGGTTTGGATGACTTTCACTTGTCACTTCCATATTATATCAATACCTTGACACACCAGGATGTGGTTTTTATACTTGGCCATAAGAATTTTTTCTCATCTCAATTCATAAGCCGCCGGATCTTGATCCATCGGGAGATAAACCTTGATAAATAAAAAACCATACGTCATCGCATGCGCCGTCCTGGCCCTCGATATTAAAAGCGCCGCCGAAAAGTTGGGGCTGGATATCGGTGTAAAATTTTTAGAAGGCGGCCTTCACGATCGACCTGATCTGCTGCGGCAAAAACTTCAAACCGCCATCGATGAGCTTTCCGGCTCGGGCGGCTGTGACCGTATCGTGGTCGGATACGGTGTCTGCGGTCGGGGCACGGTGGGTATTCAGGCCCGGGACATCCCCTTGTCGATACCAAAGGTCCATGACTGCATTGCCCTCTTTCTGGGGGGCGATGCGGCCTACAGGGATCAATTCAAAAAATATCCGGGCACATATTACATATCAGCCGGCTGGTACGAAGAAAAGACCGAACCCCTTTCCCAACGTAAACTGTCGGCCTACTATGGGGATGAAAAGCTCAATTATGGTGAACTGGTAGATAAGTACGGTGAAAAGGCTGCCAAAGAAACCTTCCAATTTTTAAGCACCTGGCAGAAAAATTATCAAAGAGCTGCTTTCATTGAAACCGGAGCGAAGCTTTCACCAAAATATGAAAAATATGCCCAGGACATGGCGGCCGAATACCAGTGGAAATACGAAAAAATAGCCGGCAAACGGATCCTGATCGAAAAGCTGCTGACGGCAAGCGAGACCACCGATGAAATCCTGGTCGTGGCACCGAACCACGTGATTGAATTTGACGCCCTGCAGTCCACCCTGTCGGCCAATCCGATCTGGGCCGTGGGATCGAAGCAATCGGACGAACCAAACGTCATGATACTGGAAGATGACAGCGAGCCTGTAAGCAAGACCGCCAATCTGAAAATCGGCTTGGGGATCGATGCCGGCGGAACTTACACCGACACGGTCATCTATGACCTCGCCAAAGGTAAGACCCTGTGCAAAAGCAAGGCACTGACCACGAAATGGGATTTCACCCTGGGCATCGGTGAAGCCATGGCCGGACTGGATCAGGAGAAGTTGCACCAGGTGGAGATGGTATCCCTGTCGACCACCCTGGCAACCAACGCCATTGTAGAGGGCGAAGGCCAGAAAGTCGGCATGATTATCATGCCGCCCTATGGTCGCTTCGAGCCACAAGATATCCCGTATGAACCCAAAGCTGCGATTTCGGGGCAGCTGGAGATCACGGGCAAAGAGATCAGTCCGGTCGACGAAAAAGAAGTCAAAGGCATCGTGCGACGGATGGTCGCAGAAGACGACGTCAAGGCCTTTGCCGTGTCCGGCTATGCCGGTGCGATTAATCCGGCCCATGAACTAAAGATCAAACGGATTATTCGTGAGGAGACCGGACTGTTCGTCACCTGTGGCCACGAGCTGTCGGATATCCTGAACTTTAAAACTCGCGCCCACACCGCCATGCTGAATGCCCGTATCATCCCTAAATTGGCCAAGTTGTTGCTGGATTTAGAGAGGGTACTTGAAAAGCTGGGTATTTTCGCTCCCATCGTGGTTGTGAAAGGTGACGGAACCCTGATGAGTGCCGACATGGCCAAGGAACGCCCGGTGGAGACCATTTTGTCAGGGCCGGCGGCAAGTGTTGCCGGGGCACGTCATCTGACGGGATTGAAAAGCGCGCTGGTCGTCGATATGGGTGGTACTACCACGGATACCGCAGCCCTGGCAGACGGCATGGTCAGCGTCTGTGCAACCGGATCCAACATCGGCGGTCAAAAGACCCACGTCAAGGCCCTGGAAATCCGTACCTCAGGTCTGGGTGGAGACAGCCTGATCCAATGGGATAAGGGACGTTTTTATCTCGGACCCCGCCGGGTGGCGCCTATCGCCTGGTTGGGTGCGACCTACCCGGGAACGGACAATGCCCTGAAGTTTCTGGACATGTACCTGGATCGACATACCGTTTCCACCCGGGATATGCAAATTCTGGCCCTGACCGGTTCGCCGGACAATATGACCTTAATACCCCAGGAGGAGAAGGTCTTAACTCTCCTGAAATCACGACCGTTTTCCATCGACGAGCTTATCAAACGAACCGGCGTCCTGTTCGAAAAGAGCCTTAAACTCGAAAGACTGGAGGATAGTTTTATTATCCAGAGGTGCGGGTTGACGTTGACCGATCTCTTACACGTAAGAGGCCGATTCGATCGATGGCACAAAGAATCTGCAGAACGCTACTGTCAGATGTTTTCCCGTTTGACAAAAATGGATATCGCCGAAATGGCGGACCACCTCCTGGACATGGGCGTTGAACGCCTGACCCTGGAGTTGTTAAAGCGGCAACTGGATGAGGAAACCGATCCCGAAGCCCTTCACACCTGCCCCGTCTGCCGGACGCTGGTCAAAAATCTTCTTTCGGGTGGCAGCGACCGGTACACCGTCCACATAGATTTGAAGCGTCCGGTAGTGGGCATCGGTGCACCGATCCACTTTTTCCTGCCGCGGGCCGCCAAGGCCCTGGGCGCTGAAGCGATATTGCCGCAGGATGCGGATGTGGCCAACGCGATTGGTGCCATCACCAGCAATGTGGTGGTAAAACGCCACGTGCGCATTGTACCCAATCAGGAAGGCGGGTTCCTGATTGAGGGACTGGTCGGCGCCAGGCATTTTCAAAATTTTGCCGAGGCCGATGCCTTTGCACGAGAGGAATTGGCCCAAATGGTGAGAAATCTGGCCGGGGCCGCTGGTACCAGCTCTCGGGTGGTAGAGCTGAGGACCGAAGATCAGATTCCGACCACCGCGGACGGCAAGCAGATCTTCATGGGACGGATCATCCACGCAAAACTATCCGGTCAACCCGATAGGGTCGCCGGGGACCATAGTTACCGGTTGGCTGCCGTCGCGAACTAGGTAGTGCCCGTCCATAAAAGACCGTTACCAAAAAGACGGGCACCTTTAGGTGTTTCCAATCCAGAAATGAGGATTTTTGTCCAAGGTCAAGGAAATCAAGCGCTTGTGCGGAGGCGTAGTTTACTACGCCGCACAAGCAAGCGCGCGGATTGACGCTGAGATTGGGCAAAAAGACCATTTGTGGATGGAAACTAGGTAGCAATAACTGAATTCTTACTATCTCCAAAAGGTGACGGCACGAATTTGTCCGCATTGGCGTCATTTTCCCAGTTATTGTTATCCAGCAGATAACGAAACTGATATTCCCGTCCTTTTTCTAAATTCAACGTCGTCGTAAACGCCCCACTTTTTAATTTTTTCATCGGCGTTGAAAAAATATCCCAGTTGTTAAATTCTCCGACAATATGGGCGGTTCCGGCTGTATTTCCTATTTCTTCAGAGATCCGAAACGTGACTTTACACACCGGTTTGGTTTTTAAGTACTGTTTTTTAATGCTCATGGTAACCTCATCTCAAATTTTTTGGGAATTTATGCCTTTAACTATATTTTTTTCTCCCTTGCAATCCACGTTTACCTGGGGTGAAATATGGACTAGATTTTGAATCCTGTGGAATACTGAGCCTGGTAAAATAAGTTAATTCCAAATAAAGTCAAGGTAAAACCGGATACATGAAAGAAAAGTTTTCATCTGATGGTGTTATTTTAAAATCCGGCTTCTATTCTGTTTTTAAACAGGTTCACACAATTTATTTCAAGATCCAGTATCCTGGCAATCCGAAACTTGGCGTCAATGCCCTTGGCCACACCGGGGCTCTCGTTGAGTGTTCCGATGTCCATGTCTTCCCTGATTTCCCGCATGGCAACCTCATCTGCAATGTCAGCCACTGAAGCGCCGAGTTTATCTGCCACATATTTTTTAGCCGCGTCGATTTTCATCGATCGGTTCAGCTGCAAACGCGCTACCAGATCTCCGGCAGTGCGTATTCCGCCCATCCCCGAAACGATTGCATGTGCCGCATGCATTCCGTAAGGATCGCCGACGCCCACCTACAAGCCGTCCAATCTGCAGATTTCGACGTGCGCTTTTGAGGCCCTTGTGAGGGCATCCACGGGCGGCGAAATGACAATGGGAACGCCGCCAACGCCCATACCAAGATTGGCATGCACCGGTATATCAGCAGCTTCGGAGCAGGCCTTGGTGAAAGTGACTGACCGGGCCAGGTTGAAAGGCGTGGATTTGTTTGTGACAATATTTATGGCCGGCCCGAAAATATTAACCCCCGCTTTTTGCGCCAGTCTGACCTGGTCGTGAGGATAGAGCCCCGCCAACCGAACCCCATCGTATGCCAACTCACCATGCAGCCCCAGGATGAACTCCGAGGCCATGCCCATTTCAATGCCGATCTTTGGATACTTCTTTCTAAGAATCTCCGCTGCTTTCAGCGCCGCTAAAAACTCCGCATCCCCTGCAGCACCGGTGGTGTCAAAATTAATGCCATCTGCTCCGGTTTCATACATTTCGCTGCCAACATAGACCATATCTTTTACGGCATACTCAACTGCTTCTTCAAAAGAGGCCTTGCCTTCGGCAAGCTTGCCCTGGGGTAACAAATCCATTGGATTGGGGCAGGGGCCGTCAGGCTGGCTGTACAACGCCAGATTCGGCATTGCACCATAAAAAAGGGCCGGTATGGTCATCAACAGGGCCTGTTCCATAATTGGTTTCTCAAATGCCACAATGGGTTTTACCGGTTTAAAACTGTAATCTATATGCGCGAGCTCCAGTGTATCGGCTCCCAATGCCCGTTCAAAGATCTGCAGAGATTGAATCTTGCTGATGGACACATGGGCACGCTTGATCTTGGTAGTACAGCTGTCGTAGGTAAGGCAAACCTCTTTTCCTCTTTCCACCCCAACGACTCTATCCGGACATTTGTGAATTTCAAATAAATAGCCTAGTTCATCTTCGGTAAGGGGCGGAATTTTAGCCCGGTCGGCAGCATCCTCAGTCCCCGCCGTCAGGTCTTTCTGAACCTCGGCCTCGGTCATTTCAATCCTGATGCCGCTACCAATTCTGGTTTGAATTTTTCCCATTTTCTACCTCCTTAATCAGCGACCACCAGAATTGCTGAGGGTATGAGGATGACCCCTGTAATGAGCCGCAGCCATCTCTGGTGGTGACCGCTGATTTTTAAAAGAATTTTTTGATTTCTGTTTATCTGCGGATGGCTTCAATAATCATTTTTTTGCGCCTAAATACCAACCAGCGTGCCAAAAAAATCAGTCCAAGTGACGGTATGGCGATCATCGCAATCACCATTATTTCAGGGACACCGAATGAGCGACCAAATTTTGAATTACCTGAATTTATGTAACTCAGGGTTATGCCGACAACGGTTACAAAAAATATGTAGAATAAACCCACCCGTCCTATTGTTTCAATTACTTTGATCAAATATCGCCCTCTTTGACCACATTGGTAACATGCCCGGCTTTTGACGTGATAATTTATAGGCTAGAAACGCAATAATTAGTGCCCGTCCATAAAAGACCATTTCTGGATGGAAACTAATTAATACACCATAATAAAATCAATGTAAAACCAAGCTTCAAAAATTCAGAACTGCCGATGTGTCGTAAATTGACGCATATTTTTACTACAAATTTTGTAGGTTATTTAGATATCAGGGCCTCCCGTTAAGTTTTTCCAACTGGGGTCAGGAACCCTGAAATTCCGGCACCCTTAGATGAGATTTCAGAATTAATCCGTCATGCAAAGCTGTGGGAGATACTGAAATAAACTTGATTTTATCCTGTTTATTATTTAGTGTCGAACAGTTGACCCTGCTCATTGCGGAATCAGCGAACCAATTTTCGGATTCATTCCAGGTGATGCCGAGTTTGAATTGACGCTGATGATAATACGACTTCAATTTGATTAATTGGCGCAAGAGATGCTATGAAAACGTACCGAATTGATAAGTCCTATCCCTATCTCTCGCTTTTGTTGAGTTTCATTGTTGCAGCGCTTTGCGGATGTTCCGCTTTGCAACGAACTCAGATGCCGCCTCGTCCGGAAACGGTGCCCGCCGGTTTTGAACTGGTTGGCGTACCTTTTTACCCCCAGACGGCTTACCAATGCGGACCAGCCACCCTGGCAATGGCGCTGGGCTATCATGGTTTATCGATCACTCCCGAAGCGCTGCAAAGCCAGATTTACACTCCCTCACTCAAAGGCAGCCTGCAAATGGACATGGTCGGCGCCACCCGACGTCATGGCAAAATCGCATATGAAATCACCGGTCCCGACCTGATATTCCCGGAAGTAGCGGCCGGCCATCCGGTAATTATATTACAAAATCTCGGATTTTCCTGGCTGCCGGTCTGGCATTATGCCATCGTCATCGGTTATAATTTCCCTGCAAACACCGTTATCCTTCGTTCGGGTGTGACCCAACGCAAAGTAATGTCATATGATACATTTGAGAAATCCTGGGCTCACAGCAACTATTGGGGGTTGATGGTACTCGAACCAACGCAGATTCCTGTGGTTGCTGAAGAAACTAAATATTTGAGGGCCGTACTCGGGCTTGAAAAGTCGCGACAATACCAGGCCGCTGTTTGCGGATATCAAACCGCTTTGATTCATTGGCCCGCAAGTCTGCCCGGCCTGATGGGGCTGGGTAACAGCTATTATGCCGTGGCGGATCTACCGCGAGCAGAAAGCGCCTTTCGCCAAGCTACCGAAAGATACCCGCGCGTCGCGGCGGCCTATAATAATCTGGCCCAAGTTCTATTGGAGCAGGGACGGGAGCAGGAAGCCCTGGCAGCAGCCCAAAAGGCTGTTTCCCTCGGGGGTCCCCTGATTTCTGTGTCTAAAAAGACCTTACAAGTAATTCAATCCAGGATATCCTATTAAAAGGTAATTTTAAAGCACTGACAATCCACTCACTCAAAATCGGGGATTATTAATGCACACATTTCAGAAAACAGCCAAGCCGATCATTATTTTTGCGATGATTCTATTATTATTAATGACCACTATCAATCAACCAGCTGGGGCGGCTATGGTTGGGACAGAAAAATTGTTGATATCTGATCCCAGTCAAGAAACTCGCAGCTATCTTCACCAAATGATGTCGCGAAAGGATTTTCAGGAGGCATTGTTGGCCCGTGGGATTGATTTGCAGGAAGCCCAAACCCGCATCGACAGCCTGACGGATCGTGAAATCGAGCTAATTTATAACAACATCGATGACCTTCCGGCTGGCGGAGTGGATGCTACATTTGTTCTGATTTTGGTAGGCGTAATTGTCGTCCTGACCCTTATTGTCGAATATACCAGCGAAGTTCCCATGTTTCCATGGCTTCATTTCAGAAAATGACAACAGACCCAAATAAGTTAGACGCCACCCTCGCCAAAGCAAAAGAGGGGGCGATACTTTCAAAGAAGGAAATTATCTTTCTTCTTGGCCTGAAAGATAACAAGCAAATCGACCGGCTTTTTCAGGCAGCCCGCCATTTGCGCCGTAAACATTTCGGTAACGCCGTTTTTTTATATGGCTTTATCTATGCCAGCACCTACTGCCGCAACAACTGCCGTTTCTGTTTTTTCCGCAGGACCAATACCCAAAGCCGACGATATCGCAAAGCGACGCCGAAAATTGTTGCCGCCGCGCACGGACTGGCTGACGCCGGTGTTCACCTCATCGACCTGACCATGGGAGAAGACCCTGCCCTTTTCGACCCTAGCGGGGCCGGTTTTGATCGACTGATGGACTTGATCGAATCGATTCGCGAGGCAACCGGGCTACCCATCATGGTGTCACCGGGCGTGATGTCACAAAATATTCTAACCAGACTTGCGGAAGCCGGGGCCTCCTGGTATGCCTGCTATCAGGAAACCCATCAGCGTAAGTTGTTTGATCAGCTCCGGCCCGGTCAGGATTATGATCTCAGGCTGGAAAGTAAGCTCAACGCTCACGATCTCGGGCTCTTGATTGAAGAAGGCTTGCTCTGCGGTGCCGGGGAAACAAATCTTGATATCGCCGAATCCATGGCGGTCATGCGGCGATTGGATGCAGATCAGATCCGCGTAATGAATTTTGTTCCGCAGCCTGGAACCCCCATGGAGAAGCGAGCGCCGGCGGATCCCCAAAAGGAAATGTTGATCAGCGCCGTCATGCGGCTGCTTTTTCCGAACAGATTAATTCCGGCTTCACTGGACGTGGATGGTCTGGCCGGACTGAAACAACGGCTGAATGCTGGGGCCAATGTCGTCACTTCGATCGTGCCGCCGGGTGAAGGTCTGGCCGGCGTGGCCCAGCATAATCTTGATATTGAGGAGGGAAGGCGGACCATTGCGTCTGTAATGAAAGTATTGGGGGCTTGCGAACTGAGGTCTGCTACCATCGAAGAATACCTCGCCTGGATCAGATCACGCCAGGAGGCGATGGCATGCACATTCCAAAGGAGGAAATCGCATGTTAGTGGCGGTTGTGGGCGGTAATCTTCAGGGTGTTGAAGCGACCTATCTTGCAAAAAAAGCCGGCTGGGAAGTTATCCTGATTGATCGCAAATCCGTTGTACCGGCATCGGGACTGTGCGACCGGTTCATCCGGGCGGACGTTACCGGCGGCAAAGATCTATCCAGCATCCTGGGCAAAGTCGACCTGGTTATCCCCGCCCTTGAAAACCGATCTGCGCTCGCGACGTTGGATCAGTGGACCCGGGAAAAAGGCATCGCCGTCGCCTTTGATCCGCAAGCCTATCTGATATCTTCCTCCAAGGCAAAATCAAACCGGCTTTTTGACCAGATCGGTGTTCCGATGCCACTGCCCTGGCCCGAATGCGGATATCCGGTGGTCGCTAAACCCAGTTTTGGCAGTGGAAGCCGGAAAGTTATGATTTTTTATGATGCCGGCAGTATTCCGCCCCACATTATCGAATCCGACGGGGAATGGGTGTTGCAGGAATATGTCCAGGGCCCATCCTACTCTCTGGAGGTAGTCGGGCGGCCCGGTCAGTACATGCCCTTACAGGTGACGGATCTTGCAATGGATTCAAGTTACGATTGTAAACGGGTAATTGCCCCGACGGACCTGCCTGAAGCCCTTGTTTCGGAATTCGAACGCCTTTCAGTATCCATCGCAGAGGAACTGAAGCTAAAGGGGTTGATGGACATAGAAGTCGTTTTACACAACCATACCCTGAAGGTGTTGGAAATTGACGCCCGGTTACCCAGCCAGACACCCACGGTGGTGTACTGGTCAACCGGTCTCAACATGCTGGAAGTGCTTGCAGCCCTTTTTTTAGACGGAATGGAAAAAAGCCCGCCGGATTCGGCACCCTCAAAAGGCGCCGTTTATGAACACATCCGGGTGTCATCCAATTCACTGGAAGTTGCCGGCGAGCACATCATGTCCGGTGTCGACGACCTTTGCCTTTGCCAAGATTTTTTTGGTGCGGATGAAGCCCTTACCAACTATAGGCCCGGCCGTGCGGAGTGGGTGGCTACCTTGATTTTTGCGGAAGCAACGCGTGAGACGGCGCTTGAAAAGCGGCACCGCATGATTTCGGATTTGCAAAACAGATTTAAACTCAACAATCTCACGCCGGAGAACCTGTTGTGACCAGACTGACAACCGCCGATATCCGAACCATCGCCGATGATCTGGCCGATTATGATGCCGACCTGGTGGCCAGAACAGGGCATTCCTTGCGAGGAATCGCATGCCGTGCCGCCGGTATCAGTGACGCCCAATTTGATAAGACGGTTGGCAACCTCGTGGTCGCAGTCGTACCGGTTACCAGCGGAGAAGGTCTTATCGGCAAATTTTGTGACGCCGTAAAAAGCATCAGTTGCCACCTCGGGGCCGACACCTTTATAACCCGGGCCACGGATGTTGCCGGATTGGCTGAAGCCTTTGAAAAAAAAACGGATATCGTTTTAATGTCGGATGATGATCGTTTTATCGCGCTGCACACCCAACGCTGCCGGGTAATTGACAATGCAGATGCCACGGGCTACGGATATGTTGCCGGGTTAGACCTGATGACGGGCGGCCTGCAGAGCCGGGATGTTTTGGTGGTAGGATGCGGCCCGGTCGGGTTCGCTGCCGCCGAAAGCTTAATCCGGCTAAGGGCCCGGGTTTCGGTTTATGATATTGGCCCCTCGAAAAGCCAAAACCTGGCGGCAAAGATCAAATCCGCTTGTGATTCCGACATTATCATAGAAAATGACCTCGAGACGGCCTTAGCCGAGCATCGGCTGATCATCGATGCATCCCCTGCGGCAGATATTATCCAGGCACACCACATCACGCCGGATACCTATATCAGTGCGCCCGGTGTCCCCCTGGGTCTTAGTGATAAAGCGCGCTTAAAAATTTCCAACCGCCTGCTGCACGATCCGCTTCAGATTGGTGTGGCGACCATGGTGGCTTGTGCTTGTAATCCCAAAGAAGAATAAAAAAACGGAAAGCCGGAGAATTTCAGATCCTGGGTTGTCAAAACCCTACCAGTTGCCATTTCTGATTGTATCAATATTTTTCCCCCCAGTGTTTCAAACCCCACGAAATTGAGATAAGTGCGACAATACAAAGTGCTACCGAGATACATGAAGTTGCGTGTATCCCGCCGCCGAGCCACAATGGTATTCCGATTAGAGCACCAAGGGTACGTCCCAAGCCCGAAGCGGCCTGCAGGCAGGCCATCATGGTGGCCCGTTGGCCGGGCAGTAGTTCGGTGGCCAGGGATATGGACGTCACAATGGTAAATTCAAAAATAAAAAAGACGATGAACAATCCGGTCAACACGGTTTCTAGCGACAGCCGCAGTATTGGTATGATGGCGTAGCTTATTATCACGATAATCTG
>JASFFJ010000101.1:0-14818 GCA_050124355.1 Desulfobacterales bacterium
TTCGAGGCCGTCGCCCTCGGCTGCATCAGAAAACCGGGAAAGGTAAGAGAACTGGAAGGATTTCCCGGCATCGAACATCCGCCTCCCTACAAATTGGATGACACGCCAGAGTTCCCCGACGACTTTCTCTCCCGGGGATATATACCGGAACTGATCAAAGCCGTCGAAATTTTAAAAAAAGAAGTGGGGGATGAGGTGCCCATCGTCGCAGGGATTATCGGACCTTTCACCATTGCCGGTTCCCTGCTGGATTCGGTTCCCATTCTCAAGGCCACTTTCAAGACACCCGATAAGCTCCCGCCTTTTCTGGAACTAGGGGAAAAAGCCGGGACGACATTGGCCAAAGCACTCGTCGAGGCCGGCGCAGACATCATTTCGTGTGAAGATATGACCGCTTCACCCGAACTGATCGCTCCTAAAACGTATAGGGAATTTGAGATGGAATACCAGCGCCGGCAATTCGAAGCGATCCCGGTTCCCACAATCCTGCATATCTGTGGCAACGTGGACCCCATTGTCGAATGGATGGGGCAAACCGGGGCCGACATACTCAGCCTGGAACCCAAAGCCAGTGCCAGACTGGCTCGTCAGAAATGCGGCTCCGATATCATTCTGATGGGCGGCGTGGATACTGCCACAACGCTCTTTATGAAAGATCCCGAGACCGTCAGGGAGGGATGTGAGGAGACCATCGAAGACGGCATCCAGATCCTGGCGCCGGGTTGCGCCGTCGCACCCGGAACGCCTATGGAGAACCTGCTGGCCATGGTGGATGTGGCCAAGGCGCATTAGGACAAAATTTGGAGTATTGGAGTACTGGAAATACTGGAGTGTTGGATTATTGGCGGATGGATTGATGGTAGTATATCAACACTCCAATACTCCATCACTCCAATGCCAAGACTTTCAAAGATTTTGTTAACCTTAAATTTACCTAATTTATTGATCATAGTTTAGATAAAGTTCACGCCAGGGTACTAGTGGCTTCTGCCGGAGCCGTTTTTATAGTCATCTAAAAAGAGGAGAAGGAGGAACAAAATGAAAGTATTAGATGATTTTTCAAAAATTTTCAAACGTTATGACCTTGACCTTGAGAAAACAGGTGAAGCAAGGAAAGTTTCGAAAGATGCCACCATGCAGGAGATTGCCCAGTTCGTCGTCGATGGGGATGATGAAGGGATCCTCCCGGCCGTCCAAAAAGCCTTGGAATCAAAAAGCCCCATTGATGTCATCAACGATGCCTTGATCGCAGGTATGAACGAGGTCAGCCGTCTTTGGGATGAGGGGGTCTATTTCCTTCCTCAGGTCATCCTCTCCTCGGATGCGATGAATGTCGGCATCGCCGAGTGTGAGGCCAAAATGGGCAAAGCCATGGACCGCAAGTCGACGGTCGTCACCCATACGGCTGAAGGTGATATCCACGACATCGGACAGGTTATCGTCAATGCCCTGCTGAACGCCAATGGCTTTAAAGTCGTTAACCTCGGTGCGGATGTCCCGGTCGAAAAAGTTGTGTCCGCGTGCAAGGAGCACAAACCGGTTATGGTCACCGGCACCGCCTTGATGACGACCACCATGACCGCTTTTCCAAAGATCGCCCATCAACTTAAAGCCGCCGGTCTGAATGTTCCGTTTATCTGCGGCGGCGGGGCGGTCTGCGAGGAGTATGTGACCGGGTTTGATCTGGGAATCTGGGGCAAGGAAGCCAACCAGGCACCGGGAATGGCCGAGGATGCCACGGCCGGCGAAAGCTGGGAATCCATGCGAAGCAAATGGAACGGGTAAACAAAGGAAGATTGAGGGAATGATTGTTGATATTGTCTTTGGGTTTTTAGGCTCCGGCAAAACCACTTTTATCATCAAGGCCCTTGAAAAGTGGGGCACTGAGGAAAAGATCGTGGTTCTGGTCAATGAATTCGGAGATGTTGGCATCGACGGTGATCTGCTAACAGGTCAGGGTGGTGATGTGGTGGAACTGCCCAGCGGGTGCATCTGCTGTACGCTGCAGACGGATTTCAGGTCTCAGATGCTTGAAATCAGCCGCACCCTGAATCCGGAAAGGGTGATCGTAGAGCCCACCGGTGTCGCCACCATTTCGCAGATCCGCTCCATCGTCGAGGCACAGCTCTTTGAAGATACGATCGAGCACATCAATAACATCTTTATTGCCGATGCGACCGGTTTCATGGATTTATACAAGGCCAACCGCCACTTTGTGGAATCGCAAGTGAGTAATGCGAGGCTTGCGCTACTGAACAAGTGCGATAGGGTCGAAAAAAGAAAAGCGATGGTAATCCAAGGTGCCATATCGGCGATCAATCCCGAAATCACCGTTTTGATGACCGAATTCGGAGCCGTGGACTGGGCTGACTATCAGTCTGCCCTATCCACAGCCTCCGGTATTAGTGAAAATGTATGGAAGGAAAAGGAACATCTAGTACATATCACAGAAACGATGGGTGAAAATCATTTTGCCCATGATGCCGAGCATGATTCACATATCCATTTACACGAAAACGAAGACGCCCTGGGGTATGAGTCCTTTGGCCGTGTATTCGATGACATCTCTTTTGATCGAGGAGCGCTTGAAGACTTTTTTCAGCAGTTGACTACTGCTCGATCTCAACTGGGAGAAATCGTCAGGGCCAAAGGTATATTTCGAATCGGTGATAAACACATCCTGATAGAGCTGGCATCCAAAGAATTTTCATCTCAACCGATCAGCCGATCCGGTGAGAGTAAAATCTCCATTATTGGTAGGGGATTGGATCGTGAGATGATTGCCGCAGCACTCGAACGGTGTGTGCACTGAGACGTTTTTAATAGGACCTGAATCTTGCTTGAAAATTAATAAGACCTTCGTGATAGTAAGTCATTTATTCTATCGCTTCTGTTACCCATACCTGTTGAGTTGAGATCTTTTTTGGCAATAGCTTCGTTGATTGATGGTGGATTTGCGCGTTCTATTGCCAGTGGCACAAGGGCGATAATTACTCGCGTCTAAGGATTGATGGTCATATCATCCATCCGGGGGAAAGGAGGAGACGTATGGTAATTCCAACTGTCGTCGTCATCAGCTGTATGTGGTTGCCTGTGGCCTTGCTTTTTTTAGATAAAGGGGAAGCCAAAGGTACGGGCTTTATTACAGGGGTTGTCGGTTCACTCGTGCTGGTATGCTCGATTGTTCATGCGGCCGTTTTCAAGGACACCGTTCTGCCAACCCTGCTCTTTATGCACGGGACTTTCTACTGCGCCGTCGCCTGGGCGCTTTACACGGGTCAGGAAGATTTGAGATCCGTGGGAAATGTCAGCCTCGCCACGGCGATCGTATCCACGATTTTTATGATTATCTTTATCACCGGTGGTCCGGTCATGGCGGACGGCAAGCAGCTGGTGGCCCCGAGCGCCTTCATGGTATTAGCCTGCGCCGGATATGCGGCCCTGACCTTTATGGTCTGGCTGAATGCATTCGGTAAATTTTCGGCCAAGGTCTTGGCCTACTCACTGATCGTGTGGGTGGTCGTGGGGCTGTGGATCCCGGGCTTCTGGTTGATGGTAGCAGGAAAACTGCCGTTTTAATCAAATTTGACAAGCCTTATTATGGACCCCGAAAAGATTAAAAGGGCCAAAGATCACAAACCCGTTGTCTTAATTGTAGACGACCAGTATATGGCTTTCCGCTCCCTCCCCCGTCTAGTCTCACCAGTTGCATTTAGGGTTGTATGGATGCCGGACGAGCTCCAGGGATTGAAAACACTTAAAGATCAAGCGGAAAAGGTGCGGATCATTATTATTGATTTGAAATCCTCCGGTATGGGCGGCGGTGGCTTTTTACAACAAGCCCGGCAGATTGCCCCTCAGGCGGCCATATTGATCACGGCACCGTTGGGACCATTTTTGTACCGGGAAGGTTCATTTTATGACTTTTCGGGCCCGAATTTAAAGCAAGATATTAATGGCGTTCTTCTGAGCATTGCCCGTGACATGGGCATTGCGAAGGGCTCTGAGAAGAACAGTCCACGACCCCATAAATCCAGGCAACGGTTTGGGGTCATCATTGGCCGCAGCAAGGGGATTAACGATGTCTACCGACTCATCGATAATTTGAAAGACTCTTGTGCAACGGTGCTTATCCAGGGCGAAAGTGGTACGGGCAAGGAACTGGTCGCTCAGACGATCCACCAAACCAGCGCCCGCTGCAAGCATCCTTTTGTGGCAGTGAATTGCGGCGCCATACCGGCAAATCTCATCGAAAGCGAACTGTTCGGACATGAGCGGGGGGCGTTTACGTCGGCTATGTCTCAGAGAAAAGGGAAATTTGAAATTGCTTACAAAGGGACCCTTTTCTTGGATGAAATTGGTGAACTCGACCGGGACCTGCAGGTCAAGTTGTTGCGGGTGCTTCAGGAAAAAGAATTTCAGCGGGTGGGGGGAAACCGACCTTACAAAACCGATGTTCGTATTATTGCCGCCACCAGTCGGGACTTAAAGAAATCCGTCCAGGACGGGCATTTCCGGGACGATCTTTTCTATCGTCTGAATGTCGTCCCCATCACAATCCCCCCCTTGAGGGAAAGACGGGAGGATATTCCTCTTTTACTGGATCATTTTTTCAAAAAGCTTGCCAAGGAGATGGACCGCACCACGCCTTCATTTGCCCCTGAGGTAAAAAAGCCTTTGCTGGATTACGGCTATCCTGGCAACGTCCGGGAATTGACCAATATCGTTGAACGGTTGATGGTAATCTGTTCCAACGGGAAAATCAACTACCATGACCTTCCGGAAGAAGTGCGCGAGGAGGCGGTTGGGACGCAGCGGACTGCGACGCTGTTAAAAGAATTACCCGACGGCGGGGTCCCTTTACAGGAGCTGGAAAAAGAACTGATTCTAAAAACGCTCAAGTTGACCTCCTGGAACAAGACGGCTGCCGCCAGGATGCTGGGCATGACGCGTCGCCGGCTTTATCTTCGCCTTGCTGAGTACGGTTTGTCGGTGCCGTAAACATTTGGTCCAAGGAGCCGCTTTGGCACACCTCGGCTTCCGGCCCATAGAGCCTACAGCTCGGAGAGAGGGATGTTATGAGTTATAACATTTACCAGCAGTGTTCAGGTATCAGGTGTCAGAACTGCCCCTGGCCTGAAAAGCGGCCAGTTTGATCAATAAAGAAACTTTGTTATTTTATTTCAGTTGCTTTTTGATTGTGGGAGCGGTTTTTAACCGCGATTGATCAGGTGAATCGCGGCTGGAAGCCGCTCCCACCAACCATTAAATCCAGCCTATAGCACATCAAATTTCATGAAGTTTCATAAGAGCGCCGCCTCTGGCCAAAAAAACGGCCAGTCTGATCAGCAAAGAAACTTCGTGGTTCGGTTCCGAAATCGGTTGCTGTTGGGTTTCGCATTTGGCAATATCGCCGGCAAGATGTAGGTTGGGTAGAGTGCAACGAAACCCAACAAAGCGGGGAGCAAGCTCAACCCAACCTACGAAATATAAAGTGTAGTTTCATATAAGGATCCGGTATTTACTGAAACCTGAAACCAGGAACAGACCTGATCTATGGCAGACCCAATCAAAGCTGAGCTGACCTTAGGAACCAGGTTTCAATGAAAAATAACAGTGTCACCTCAGGTTACAAAAATATCTCATAACTGTTCCCTGGTGTGACAGGGCCTATTTTAATCGTCAAATTAGCATTTAAGATAAAAATATTAATATTAAAATCAATTAGTTAGCAATTCTTTTAAATGTATGCTTTGGCATACTAATTGCTCAATAATGTTAGACAGTCTGTGTAAGATGATGTTGGGAGGGAGGTGAAATAAACAGTTAGCGGCCGAAGATTATTAACACTTTTTCTATCACAACATATACGAGAGGAGGATAATGATGGCACGAAAAAAAATTACAAAAATGGCCTATAGCAGCGGCGAAGACATGATGTTCGGCACTGCCAAGAGTCCGGTGACCACCAAAAGAGGGATCGAGATCGGCGGTGGCTATGTCCATCCCGAGTTGGTCGCCCATCCGCGGCCGGGCAGTGAAAAAACCATGAAAACCCTGTTGCGGGAATACGAAAGGGCCAACGGGGATGCCTTGGAGAGGATGACCATCGTGGGCCATCCCACCATCCAGATCGAAAATGAGCACGTCTTTCAGATGACCCACAACCCCAAATGGGGCGGGGAAATTGCCGCTCAAACGGCCAAACAGATGGACGAGTATTTGGAGAAATACGGCCTGAAAGCCGCGTACCGCTCCACACCGGCCGATCTGCGCAAACCCGACATGGTTAACATGCGAGATAGCGATTACACCCGTGAGATCATCGAGTCCTTTAAGGAGTGCTCCAAATATGCCGACATCGTCTCCATTGAATCCATGGGCGGCAAAGAGATCTTTGACCACGCCATCATCCGCAACGATATTGCCGGCATTATTTTCGGCATCGGGGTTTTGGGCGCCATCGACATGGAGTGGATGTGGGACCAGATCGTCGCAATCTGCAAGGAGAACAACTGTATTGCCGGCGGCGACACCAACTGCTCCGAGGCCAACACGGCCATGTTCATGGCCGGCGGGATGACCTCCAAGGATGTGCCCCACGTTATCGCTGCCCTGGCCCGCGCCGTCGCCGCTTCACGGACCATGGTGGCCTATGAATGCGGCGCCACCGGACCCACCAAGGACTGTGCCTATGAAGATCCCATCATCAAGGCCATGACCGGCGTGCCCATCTCCACGGAGGGCAAGACCAGTGCCTGCGCCCATTCCGACCTGGCCGGCAACCTGATTGCAGCCGTCTGCGACCTGTGGAGCAATGAGGCCGTCGAATACCACGACATGTTCGGTGCCACCACCACATCGGTTTTTGCCGAGATCCTGGGTTATGACTGCGCTCAATTTAACACCGCCATCGAACTGGGTTACCAGGAGCAAATGAAGGAAATCCTGGTGAACTCCGATATGTACCGGGATTCCCACAGCCTGATCGTGGCGCCCAACAATGCCTGGGAAATAGGCAATGCCATCGTCAGCAAGCGCGGCGAGAGCAATTACGCCAGCGCCAGGGCCGGCGCCATGAAGGCCGGCGAGATCATTTTGGGCGATCCCAAAATGAAACTGACCGGGCTTGAGAAAAAGGCTCTGGAAACAGCCATGAAGGATATGGAAGCCTTACCGGATGCGGAAGGCGATTTCATCGACCAGTGCCTGGCGAAATACAAGGACGTTTTTGGATTCAATCCGGCGTCTTATGGGCTCTAATCCAATTTTGTAAACTGTTGACTTGATTAAAGGGGGATTAATTGGTACAGGTAATCACCGATTAATTCCCTTTTTTTCTGGGTTCAGGCTTCGTTATCTGGTAGCAAAAAAGGGCAATTTATTTGGACGCAGACATTTTACCTGAAGTGCAACAAGATGCTCGATACTGGATGACGGATCCGGGACCGGCATGACAAATTAAGGAATTCTTTCTATTTTATTTTTTTTAAAGCGCAGAGCGAAGCCTCCGGCTCGTAGAGGTTTTAACGCCTACGCCTCGGAGAGCGGCATCCACAATTCGTCAATTGACAATCGTCATTCCAGTTTCACACGAGCGGGAGCCTCTGGCCAAAAAACCGGCCAGTTTGATCGAAAAAGAAACCTCATTGGAACCTAAAAAGTTCAAATTTGTCAATTTAAACGATTTAGATTGTGGGAGCGGCTTCCAGCCGCGATGATGCAAGTATGGCTATAGAGCGACTTTTTTTCGCGGCTGGAAGCCGCTCTTACGAGAATTTGATGATTAGTGATGAAATCTGGAGTTTTTTAGACGGCTCATTTTTAAATGTATTACCTAAACTGATCGGTTCCAGGTTCAGGGTTCTAGGTTCGAAGGTTACAATTGTTTGAACCTGCATAATATATTGGTCAAGATCAGGGATGCCCGATTCCACCCATTGGGTGAAAAGGTGCTATTACCACCTGACGGCTCAATCCGCTTGATATGAGCTGTTTGAGAGTTTTTCAACCCTGAACGTTGAACCCTGAACCGCTTAACCTTGGTATTAGTAAAAGATTGTATTACTGAATTAGAGTAGGAGACTCAACAGAAAATATGGTTGCTTGCACGCGATGTGGCCGTTGGCATTTGGATGCGGAAAAAGTTCTGGGAAAGAAAATGTCCTGCACGGATGTCAAACAATACTGGTCGAAAATACGGGAAAAACATTTGAAGTCAACAGGACATCCGGCCCGTATTTCAACCGACGATACTGGCCAATGGGTGTGCTTGAGATGCCGTTGCAAACTATAAAGTTGGATATGTCGATTCAAGTCGCCCCATCAAGGGAATAAACAGGTTACTGGTTGCTTGATACCCGTTATCGTTGATTGGTTGATTAGTTGATTGGTTTAGTGGGGATAAATATGGATTTATCCCATACTTGCAAAATAATTAGACACTTCATGTTTTAAATATCGTAACATTCTTAAATTATGACCGCAATTTACTTAATCAACTATTCAACCAGTAAACTATTCAACGTGGTCTGGATACTGAATGTTTTTTGGAGCGAAGCGGTAATCCCGACTTATCAAGGATACTAGATTAACAAGGTATTATGTCGATTTCGATAACAGAAGGAGTAGAAAAACCAAATGGCAAAACTGGGTATCGCCCTAGACTTAGGTACCAGTGGATTTCGCGGACATGCACTTGACATGGATCAGAACGGAATCATTTTATCTACCGCGGTGACCACCCGACACCCCCTGCCCGGCGCCAACGTGATTGACCATCTTCATTTTGCCCTGGAGGTCGGCCTTGAGAGAGCCCATGAGGTGATGGTACATGCCGCCAATCAGGTCATCGATAACTTGGGGATTGACAAAAACGAGGTGGTACGGCTGGCGGTCTGCGGCAACCCCATCCAGCTTTCTCTGTTTGAAGGGATTGAGTTCCGTGACCTGGCGTATGCCGGAAAGAAAAAACTGGAATCCTTGGGAGTCATCGCCCCCAAACGAGATGCCCACATTGTAAAGGCCCGGGAAATCATCGGACTTGATCTACCTGAAGATGCCGAGGTCATCATTCCCCCGGCGGTGCGCCACGAGATCGGTGCGGATGCCCTGGCCATGATGATCCAGACCGGTATGCTGGAAAAGGATGAGGTTGCCATCGTGACAGACTATGGCACCAATGCCGAGATGGCGCTTGTTTACAAGGGGATGGTCTACACCGGCTCCACTGCCGCCGGACCTGCTCTGGAAGGTCAGCAGATTGAAGACGGCCTTCTGGCCCTTCCCGGCGCTATCTCGGATGTCGACTTCCAACCGGAAGAAAACGTTGTAACCGTTGGTTTCAAAAGGGCCGCCAACGAAGACCAGCCCAGCAGCGGGAATTTGAAGACGTATGTTCTGAGTCAAGAAATGATACCGCGTCCGGGAGATACGGTGGATCCCACCACCGGTAATGTATTGGAAGCAGGTGAAATTGAAGCCGTGGGCATCACGGGGACCGGGGTTGTGGCCTTGCTGAGCCAGGGTTTGAAGGCCAGGCTCATGCATATCCCTCGGATCAATACGGCGGATACGGAAATCCATTTGCCCAATGGAATCAAATTCACGGAAAATGATCTGCTGGAAGCCGGCAAGGCCATCGGCTCGGTCAGGGCCGGTCACATAACCCTTTGCCAGGAAGCCGGTATCAAGCTGGAAGATATTGAAACCGCTTACATGTCGGGTGCCTCCGGCACCTATGTGGATGCCCTCAAGGCCCAGGATGTCGGTATGATTCCTGCCAGGGTCAAAAAGATTTATCAGGTGGGAAACACGTCGTTGGCCATGGCCAGAGATATCGTCAGGGATGTCGAACATCTGTGGAATATGAAACGCGTCGCGGATGAGCTGCGCCAACACCACTGCATGTTTGCTGAATCCAAGGTGTTTGAAAAGGTCTACATTTTAGAGTTGTCCTATTGGACCGAGGGGATGCCTTTACATCAATATCAAAAATTCTTGAAAAAGTACGGTATGCCAACGTTGCAGGAAGTGACCGATATCCCCGAAGTCATCAAAACCGTCGAAAAAGATATCCCTGACTTGGGTGTCAAGGGGCTTAGTATTATCTCCGACATTGGTGAACGCAAGTCAATTTGCTTTGAGGGGTGCGTTATCTGTGCCGAGTGCATCGAGGAATGTCCCGAGAATGCCCTTTACATGGAAGAACTCGAGGAAGGTTGTGCCATTACCATCAATCTGGCGTTATGTGACGGGGTGGCCTGTCGGCGATGCGAAAGGGCCTGCAGCGAAAAGGGATTCGACCTTCTGGAACTCTTGACCACCGGAGAAGATCCAGTGTCGGTGAAAAAAAAGCAACAAGGATGAATTGATCATGGATAAAAATGAAACTGATGCCTTGATGGTCTCCGCATTGGAGAAGGTGAAGGGAATCGTTAAGGCATGCCCATTTTCATCCGAAGACCACCGCAAGATCATGGAAATCGAGGAGGATGCCGAAAAAAGATCGCTAATGGGTTTAGGTAAGGTTGTCAACGTCGGTGTCAGAGAAGTCTTGAAATGCAATTCGGTCTATGTCGCTCTCAATAACATGAACTTTGATTGGGGATGTCATGCCACCCTGGTGTTGAAAAAAGGCGATGAAGTGGTGGGAGCGGAGGTTCGCGACGAGGAACTCATCGCTAAACTCTCCAAACAAAAAAACGTCTGGTTTATGCACAAGAATTTCGTGGTATACAAGGATAAGATGACATTTCCCCAGGATATCATGCAAAAAATCTGCTACTTTGAAATCCCATGCCTTCCGGCAGAATGGTGCCTGGTGGAAGATGATTCGTTCCAATGTAATTCTTTTATTTACGCCAATCCCTGCACGCCATCCGACATCTATCTAAAGGAACAATACTTCGATGGAACCGACGAGAAAGGCTGCGGTACCATTCTTGTCGGCATCGAGTCATAATCGATCTATGCAAAATACGTTGCGCAAAGATCATCATCTCGCCCGGGATGCTGTCGAGAAAACCTCTCAGAAGGAGAAGGATCTCCTCCAAATTCTAAACAATCTTCCCGACGGCCTATTTACCATGGATAAAGAAGGCCGGGTCACCTACTTCAATTCTGCGGCCGAGCGAATTACGGGACTTTCGGCCTCAGATGCTCTGGGTGCGCACTGCCGGCAAATATTTCAAAACACGACCTGTCAAATTGACTGTCCTGGTCAAAGCAGTAATCAGTTAGAGAAAAACGTCTACAACAGGGTGTTTGCGGTCACTACTTGGGATGGCAGATCCCTGTCTATCACCACCAGTATCTCCGTGTTGAAAGATCATGCCGGCAATGTCATCGGCGGCGTCCAGGTCTTTAGAGATGTTTCGGATCGCAAACGCCTGGAAGATGATCTCAGGCTTTCCGAAATCAAGTATCGCCGGATTTTCGAAGGCTCCAAAGACATGATCTTCATCACTGCCAAAGACGGTGTGATCAAAGATGTGAACCCGGCCGTGGTGGAGCTACTCGGTTACGGCAGCAAAAAAGAGCTGTTGTCCCTGTTTTCAATTGAAGACGTTTATCATAACCCCATGCACTGGCAGGTATTCAAAAAACAGATCGACCGGTACGGGTTTGTCAAAGATTTTGAGGCCGGGTTTAAAAGAAAAGACGGCACCCGCATGCATTGCCTGTTAAGTGGCAATGCCGTCCGAAACGAAAACAAGGAAATTGTCGGCTACGAAGGTATCGTCAAAGATATCACGGCCAGAATGGATGCCATTCGAAGCCTGCAAAAGCATCACCGGGAACTCTCGCTACTAAACGCTGTGGCACTGGTCATGAATGCCACCCAGGACTTAGATGAAATCCTTATGACGGCGCTGAAAAATGTCCTGGAAGTGTTGAATCTGACATCCGGCGGGATTTTCCTGATCGACCATGAAACGTCGACATATGAACTCAAGGTTCAGCAGGGCTTGTTTGAGAAAATATCTGCGACATCGTATCAGGCGCATTTCCACGATCAGGACCTTCGACAATCGTTGCTCAGAAAGAACCTCGCCCTCGAGCCCCGACCCAGCTTTCCCACCTTCTCCGTCGTTTTGAAAGGTAGGCAACCGGGAGATTCTATTCAGCTCACCTGTTTCTTGATCACTGCCAAAGAAAAAGCATCCGGTTTCCTGGCGCTGGATTTCCCATCCAACAAGGATCTCACCGAGCAGGATTTACACCTGCTGGGATCGCTCGGAAACTTCCTGGGAGGGGCCATTGAAAACACCCAGTTGCTGATGACCATCCACAAGCATCGCGAAGAGCTCAAAGGATTGACTGCCAGGCTATTTCAGACCCAGGAACTGGAACGAAAACGCATCGCCAGAGAACTGCACGATGACGCCGGACAAGCCCTGACCGGCATCAATTTCACGTTGGATACCATCGGTAAGGGTCTGGCGGCAGAATCCGATGCTACCAGGCAGCTTATCGATGACGTCAAGAAACAAATCAACCATACCTACCAGGGTATTCGACGTCTATCTTACACGCTGCACCCGGCCCTTCTGAGCGATTTGGGGCTGGAACCGGCCCTTGATTCCTATGTGAGCGGCATCGCCAAGCATTCTGAAATGAACATTGAGTTCAAAATGGTGGGGTTTAAAAATCGCCTTAATCCTGAAATCGAAACCGTAATCTACCGGCTCTCCCAGGAAGCGCTCAACAATACCTTAAAACACTCCGCCGCAAAAAATTTCAAGCTTTCCATTGTCAAAGGCTATCCCCACATCATTTTTTCAGCCGAAGACGACGGCGTGGGATTCGATGCTTCCGAATTCAATAGACATAAAGATACGCTGGGCCTATTATCCATGCGGGAACGGGCATCCATGTTAGGCGGCAGTTTCAATATCCATGCGACCAAAGGAAAAGGCACCCGAATCAGGATAAAAATACCCCTCAACGAGTCTCGCCATGAATGATAAAAATATCACCGTCTTTCTCGCCGATGATCACACCATTGTTCGCCAGGGCCTGGCGAAGCTGTTGGAAGGAGAACCCGATCTGCGGGTAATTGGGGAAGCGGAAAACGGGCGTGAAGCGGTCGCCAAAGTTGAAAAGCTAGCGCCGGATATCGTCTTAATGGATATCGCGATGCCGCTGCTAAACGGCATTGAGGCCACCCGACAGATTAGAAAGATTTGCCCTCAAACCAAGGTCATTATTCTTTCAATGCACTCCCACGAGCGTTACATCAGTGAACTTTTCAGTCTCGGCGCTTCCGGATACCTGCTCAAATCTTCGACCGGTTCAGACATTATCGATGCCATTCACGCCGCCTGCAAGGGAAGCACCTATTTGAGTCCGTCGATATCCAGCAAAGTTATTGAAGATTACCTTTCTCTCAAAAAAAACTCACATCAGGATGATCACTACAGCAGACTTTCCAATCGAGAAAGGGAAGTCTTTCAGATGATTGCCGAGGGCCGTTCCACCAGGGAGATCTCCGACATCCTTTGTGTGAGTCCAAGCACAGTCAAGACCCACCGCGCCAACATCATGGAAAAGCTCGAAATGGACAATCTTTCGCAATTAATTCAATTTGCCATCCACATCGGCATCGTTGAGCTCCAGTCCTGAGCTTTATTTTGCGGGATTTTCATATAAAATAGTCCCCTATCCCCTAAAAATCATCCCTTGGACTATAGCATTCTGCTTGAATCTTGTTTATTCAGAAATCAATAAAAACCAAACCACAATATGGAGGGGAACATATGTTTCAATTCAGCACTGAGCAGAAGGTATGTGAGGTAGGGGGCGTTAAATTCGGTGGTCAGCCGGGCGAATACCCATGCGTTTGCGTAAATTCGATTTTTCAGAAAGGCGACAAGGTATTTACCGGCAAACGCAAGGAGCCGTTCAATGAGACGTATGCCGCGGAGCTGCTCAAGACCCAGGAGCGGATGTCCGAGCAGACCGGTGTTCCGGGAATGGCCGACATCGTTGCCAACACCGGTCAGGAGTTTGAACGCTTCATTGATTTTGTGACCGCCACCAGTGAGATGCCGTTTTGTATTGATGCCTGGGTGATGAAGCCCAAACTGGCGGGGGCGGCCTACTGTGCCGACAAGGGGCTGCTGGACCGCATGTTTTACAACTCTCTGACGGTCTGGGAGGCGGATCTGGAAACCGAGATCAAGGAGATCTCCCAGATCGGTGTCAAGCATGTGCTGCTGGTGGCCTTTGACCAGGAGGATCAGATGCCCAGCGGCCGAATCACCGGCACCCAGCGGTTGTTGGACGCCATTGAAAAGGCGGGGGCCGAGTTTGAGAGCATATTTGTCGACAGCTCGGTGATGAACGGTCCGGCGACGGCCTTTTGCGGCATCGCCAACCGGATGATCAAGGAAAAGTGGGGGATACCGACGGCCAGTGCGCCCAGCAACGGGTCTTACATGGATCTGAAGCGTTTTAAAGATATGTGGGATTTCAAGGGCTGGTCGGCGACCGACGCTGCTTTGGAGGCGCTGTCGGCCTTTTATTATCATGACATGATATTTTCCGGTCCCATGGCGGGTGCCACCCGCATCATGCCGGCGGTGGCCCAGGCCGAGGCGTTTTTGGCATCGGCGGTATTTGCCGAGACCAAACGGCTGCCCAAGGATGCCAATCATCCGCTGTTTAAGTTGTTTCCGGATTTTGTCGAGCAGCTTAAGACCATCGCGGGGTAAGGCTATTGAAGATTGTCGATTCTCCGCCTTTGATCCAGATTAGGACTTTAAACAGGTAAAGATATCAACCACAAGAAAGGAGTTTGAATTATGTCCGAACT